>CAMCVY010000048.1 GCA_945881995.1 Bifidobacterium breve
CCCTGCAACTTGTAGTTGCCCCAACACATCAGGGGCGTCAACCGCTGATGCCAGCCGCGGGTCAGCAAGCCCTCGACCTTGAATTCACCGTTGGTGCCGACGTTCCTGCCACGCCGCAGCTACCGCCCCGCTTGGTCTTAGTCGATGCCTACGCTGAGTTTTCTCGTCTTCCGACTGCGCGAGCCGACCTTCCTCCGGCTGGTGCATGGGTTGCACGTATGGCGATGGCCATGGTCGAGGTTTATCTCGGACAGCGCCCCGCGAGCCAACTTATTCGGTGGACCACACCCGATGTCTTGAGCCATTTGCAATACAGCGCACGAGTGCGCGCAGCTCACCCGAGCACTGCACCGCGGTCACGTCCTGGCGAAGTGGTGCGTATTGGTCGCTACTCCATCGCTTCCATGCGTGTGGTCGAACCGGCCGACGGAATTGTGGAAGCAACGGTCATCTTAATCGGCCCTGCGCGCCCTATCCCACTCGCCATTCGGCTCGAAGGTCTCGATGGTCGATGGATCTGCACCGTGGTCGACAGCCCAGATCACTCCATCACCGGCTACTTCGCCGATGACTACTCACCAGGTGCATGACTCAAGCGCGCCGTTTGGGATCTCCGTGACACCGCTTGTACTTGCGGCCTGAACCACAGGGGCACAACGCGTTCTTAGAGACTTCACCAAATTCAGGGTCGATGATCGGACTGGTCGTAGCTACCGATTGGCTCAATCCGCCGGTCGCATCGATATCAGGAGCCGTGTACTGCAAGGCTCCCGGGCGTCGAGGCTCAGCCAAACCTGGTGTGATGATCTCTGGGCTCTCATCAGGGGTTGACTCCACTTCAACATTGACGTTAAACACCAGGCTCGCCGACTCTTCCTTGATGGCGTCCATCATGGCGACAAACAGGTCATAGCCTTCGCGCTGATATTCCACGACCGGGTCGCGCTGAGCTAAGGCTCGCAAACCGATGCCTTCTTGCAGGTAGTCCATCTCATAGAGGTGTTCACGCCATTTTTGGTCGAGGACCGACAAAACAACTCGGCGCTCAAGTTCACGCAAAATCTCTCCACCTAGCTCGACCTCACGAGCTGCATAGGCTTCCTGAACATCCTCTTTGATGATGGAGGCGATGAACTCCCCGCTCAACGAATCTCGGGGGCCACCAGATTCTTCAACAACGTCATCAATGGTGAGTTGGATGTTGTACACGCCGCCAAATGCTTGCCACAACGTATCGAGGTCCCACTCTTCGGCATAACCATCGGCAGTGGCTGCCAGTGCATAGGCACTGACCACATCTTCAATGAAGCCGGTCACTTGATCGTGCAGGTCTTCGCCTTCAAGAACCTTGCGACGCTCGCTATAGATAACCAAACGTTGTCGGTTAAGCACCTCGTCGTACTTGAGAACGTTCTTACGGATCTCGAAGTTTTGTGATTCGACTTGCGTCTGCGCCGAACGAATCGCGTTAGTGACTAACTTGGCCTCAATCGGCACATCATCGGGAACGTTAAATCGAACCAAGAAAGAGTCAATCGCACCCGCGTTGAACAAGCGCAGCAAATCGTCCTCAAGGGAGAGATAGAAACGCGATTCACCTGGGTCGCCCTGTCGACCGGAGCGACCACGCAATTGGTTATCGATACGACGTGATTCGTGGCGCTCAGTCGCAACCACGTAAAGACCGCCGACGCCCCGTACTTCGTCGCGCTCAGCGGCAACGGCAACTTCGGCCTTTGCCACCGCTGCTTGCCAGGCTGCGTTGAACTCATCGGGGGTTTCCACTGGATCAAGGCCGCGCTGGGCAAGATCGGCTGTCGCCATGGCCTCAGCGTTTCCACCGAGCATGATGTCCGTCCCTCGACCGGCCATGTTGGTGGCCACCGTCACAGCATTCTTGCGTCCAGCCTGAGCAATGATGGACGCTTCGCGTTCGTGGAACTTGGCATTCAATACTTCGTGCGGGACCCCACGACGTCGCAACATCTTGGACAAGTCTTCAGACTTTTCGACGCTGGTCGTACCGACCAGAACCGGTTGACCCTTTTCGTGACGTTCCACGATGTCGTCAATAACGGCTGCATACTTCGCCGAGGCCGTGCGAAAAATTAAGTCGGGCTTGTCCAGTCGAACCATGTCTCGGTTCGTGGGGATTGGCACCACACCGAGTTCGTAAATCTGCAGGAATTCCGCAGCTTCCGTCATGGCCGTACCGGTCATGCCGCTGAGCTTTTCGTACAGCCGGAAAAAGTTCTGCAAAGTGATGGTGGCCAGCGTTTGGTTCTCCCGAAGAATCTCCACGCCTTCCTTGGCTTCAATCGCCTGGTGCATTCCTTCGCTATAACGACGTCCGGGCAACATGCGACCCGTGTGCTCATCAACGATCAAGACTTCGCCATCCATAACGACGTAATCCTTGTCGAGCTTGAAGAGTTCCTTTGCCTTGATGGCGTTGTTTAAGTATCCGACCAACGGTGTGTTGACTGGTTCGTAGAGATTGTCAATGCCAACCCAGTCCTCAATCTTTTCCACACCGGATTCAAGAATTCCAACGGTCCGCTTCTTTTCATCAACTTCGTAATCCTCTTCGCGCACCAAGCGGCGAACCATCGTGGAAAACTCCGTGTACCACTTGCTCGGCTCATCAGCTGGACCGCTGATGATCAACGGGGTACGCGCCTCATCGATCAAGATGGAGTCAACTTCGTCTATGACGGCGAAAAAGTGGCCACGCTGGACGAGATCATCTTTATCCAGCGCCATGTTGTCGCGCAGGTAGTCGAATCCGAATTCGTTATTTGTGCCATAGGTGATATCAGCGGCATATGCTGCGCGACGCTCGTCTGTTGGCATCTGCGAACGGATACATCCAACGGTCAGGCCAAGGAAACGGTGAACCCGCCCCATCCATTCAGAGTCACGCTCAGCGAGGTAATCGTTGACCGTGACGACATGGACGCCTTGACCAGCAAGCGCATTGAGGTAAGCCGGCAAGGTTGACACCAAGGTCTTACCTTCACCAGTGCGCATTTCAGCGATGTCGCCCAGGTGTAGCGCGGCGCCACCCATGAGTTGAACGTCGTAGTGACGTTGACCCAAGACTCGCTTCGCGGCCTCGCGAACAGTGGCAAAAGCTTCGGGCAGGAGGTCGTCCAGCGACTCACCATCGATATAGCGTTGCTTATATTCAGCGGTGAGGGCTTTCAACTGATCGTCTGTGAGGGAGGTGAACCCATCTTCGATGAGGTTGACCTGCTCGGCCAAATTCTCGAGTTTGCGAAGGGTCTTGCCTTCACCCGCACGAAAGATGCGATCAACAATGGCTGCCACTGACAAGGCTCCTCTAGTCAGCCCCGAGGGGGGATGCCTCCATCGTAGGCGCGTGGGGGGAGGGGGATGACACTCGCCCGGCCGACCTGGTCTTCGACCCCACATTCGCCTGCTGGGGATTTCGCAGCGCTGGCGCCACTACTGCCCCTCTCTTGGATCGGCCGATATCTGATCGACCGGCAAGGCAGGACTTACTCCTAAGCCGCACCGTGATCGAACGACAAAAAGTCGCCTTACGTGGACCGTTTAGCCTGCGACTGGCATCGGCTTGCTGGAGCACAAGGCTCCAGCGCAACCACGGACCCGAGCGAGTGTCACGGCTCCAACTTACCGACCGCTACCCCAACACCACCAACTGCCTATCGCCGACGCGGACCGCACACCGCAGCTACGCCTACCACCCAATATCCACCCGCCTCTAAAGCACGAACGGCTTCGGCCGATGTGGCACCCGTCGTCACAATGTCATCGACAACCACCACTGGCACTCTCTCTCGCCCAACCTCATGAACTGGTCGGGTGGCAACAAAAGCACCCGCGAGATTGCGCTGTCGTTGATCAGCGGTGAGACCGACTTGATCACGCAGCGGTTGGCACACGCGCAGAACAGATTCCACTGTTGAACCGTTTCCGAGTTCCCGGCATGCGGCATGAGCGAGTTCGGCCACTGTTGACCTGCCCCGGCGCACCAGATTTATTCGTCGAGAGGGAACTGGCACGAGCTGCACGGCAGGAACCGCACTATCGACGCTGGCTACAGCTGCTCGCACTGCCGCTCCCAAGGCTGCACCCAGCGGGGTGGCTAGTGATGTGCGACCACGGTCCTTGTGCATCAACACCAACCTGCGCGCGGGACCTGCATATGCCGTGGCGGCAATCACGGGGACATGGAGCGGGTGATGAACAACGCGGGGAGCTGATCGAAGAAGGGTGATACAACAGGCCGGACATGGGCTGACATCCGGCGCTCCACATCCCGCACACGACAGTGGCGCCACGAGTTGAGCCCACGCATGCACGGTGGCACGTAGCGAGGGGCTCCACTGGGTAGGAAACAAGCGAGGGGAAGACATGGGTGCACTATGTCGGCGCGCGTGGCGTGGAGTGCACAGGTCGAATCTAAACGGGGTTGCAATGGGCGCTGGTAGCACCGAATCAACCCGGATAGGCCGGTGACTTTCCACGCGCAACACTCAGTCGCCATCCCAGACCCGAGTTTTCCCACACGCCACTTGGCGCTTCAACAAGCAATGCACTACCTGGTGCTGCTGCGATCGCCGACATGGATGCCACACCACCTGCTGCACTCACATCCGGCGTCCCCACGCTGACGGAGTAGACCTGAGTCACTCCAGTTCTAGAGCTGCCGATCACCACAGCTGTGTTGGCGTCGTTCCATGCGCAATCAACAATGGCGGCAAGAGTATTTTGAATCAGTTGTGGTGACTCCAACTGATACTGCCCCTCAGAACGCACGATGCGCATGAGGTAGACCTGTCGCTGTCCGCCCGAGGACGCGATCACTAAGGCTCGAGCGCCATCTCGTGCCACGCGAACAAGCACAGGTGCTGCCAGGCCATTCACCCGAACTCGCGACACTTTTCCGGATGCCTTGATGATGCGTACAGTCCCTTGACTGGCAACCCATAGGTCACCGGCCACAGAGTAAGAAAGTGAGAGCGCTGCACCTTGACCAGCCACGGGGGTTACTTGCGAAGCCGGCTTCAGATCAGCAAGGTAAATCGTTGACTGTGCCTCGGGGACGGACACGGTAGATCCGGCTCGAGACTGCGCCAGGTCGATTGCCACGCGTCCCAGTTGCACTGACCCTTCGCCAAACACCCCTGCGACTGGAGCAATGCCCGCTGTCGTGATTTGGTTCAGCCGCTTGCCCACGACCACAAATGCGCTGGACTTTGCGGACAAGCCATCCGGATCGACCCCAGCAAAATCTTTCCGGGACAACACATCTCCTAGTCCAGCAAGAGGCAAGGGCTGACCGTTTACGGTGATTCGAACAGCAGTTACCGTTTCAATACTGGTCACGGTCCACACGATCTGAGCGGCGAGAATGCGCCGCTGGTTGTCGTTTGCGGCCAGCGCTTGTTGGGTGAGGTCCACCACCGCCGTTGTGCCTTCAATCGGCACCGCGTCAATATCTAACTTGGTGCCAGCAGGCACCGCCGTACGAACAGCGGGAGCGAGCCAGGCTGAGGGTCCGGTCAACAGGCCCCGCACCAGTGAAGTGAGCAAGCCACGTCGGTCGATGGGAACCAGAATGCGATCTGGCACCAATCGTGACTCATCGGTATTAAGAAAATAACGCTCAGCGCTGGTATATACCCGATTCAAGGTGGTGGGTGTCAGGAGCAGGCCATCACGCACGCCGTCAATGCGCCATTGCCCGTCTACTTGTCGCACCGTGAAGTCGGTGTCAAGTTGAGTATTTCTTGGGCTGGGTACGTAGGTTCCGACCGCGCTCAATTGACCCACTTTCGGTTCAGAGAGCAGCACGCGCGAACCGCGACGAACCAACTGCAAGCCATTGGAATCGTTGATGATCGTTGCCCCCGTAGCGGGGTTCCAGGTTTCGGTCACTTCCGGAGCCAAGTAAGCGCGAGCGACTGCATAGTCATCGGAGGCACTGACATTGGCTTGTAAAAAACCAGAGACGATTTCCACTGGCGAATCCCCCACCCGAGGAGGGCGAACCACCGGGACCACCGCGTCGAAGGAGTTTCCACCGGTGACGTTGGCCCCAAGGTTGACCTGGCCGCTGGTGGGCACACTCGCGCACCCGGCGAGAAAAAGTGCCGCTGACAAGATCAAGAGTGCGGGGCGCTTCACGAGGATTTCTCCTCGCTCGTTACAGCCCGAACTGCTGGCTCAAGCTCTACCGGAGATCCCTGCAGCACCGTGCCCACCTTTCGGGGCAATGTCAGCCGGAAGACGGCACCACGTGCGGGCTGACCCCACGCCTCTAGCCAGCCACCATGGAGCCGAGCGTCTTCAAGGGCGATGGACAGGCCCAATCCCGATCCACCAATTGTGCGCGCCCTCGATGGATCAGACCGCCAAAAACGATTGAACACCAGCGAAGCCTCACCAGGTCGCAGGCCGACACCGTGATCTCGCACGGAGACGGCAACGGCCTGGTCATCGGCACCGATGGTGACCACAATCGGCTTACCGTCACCGTGTTCGATGGCATTGACTACTAAGTTACGGATTACCCGCTCAATGCGCACTGCATCCATGTCGGCCAAACATGGCTGATCAGGCTGATTGAAGGAGACCACCGAGCCCTTTGCTTGAGCTAGCGGAGCAGCAGCGTTAATGACTCGCTCCGCCAGCATGCGCAAGTCAACACCTTCGGCATCCAAGATCGCCTGGCCGGAGTCAAACCGACTAATTTCGAGAAGTTCGGTAAACAGCTCTTCGAATCGATCAAGTTGCTCGGTCAAAAGTTCGGCTGAACGCGATGTGGCCGGATCGAGTTCATCCTTGTTCTCGTAGATCAGATCAGACGCCATCCGGATCGTGGTCAACGGCGTGCGTAGCTCGTGTGACACATCAGCAACGAAGCGACGCTGGATACGAGAAAGGGCTTCCAACTGGCGAATCTGTTGCTTGATATTACCCGCCATGGAGTTAAAGGCGGTGGCCAATCGTGCAAGTTCGTCCTCGCCACGCACACGCATACGTTCTTCGAGTCGCCCAGCCGCCAATCGCTCAGCCACATCCGCCGCAATGCGAACGGGCTTGAGAACCAAACGCGTGACAAAGCCAATGATGAAAGCCAAGAGGATGACCAAAATGATGCCGGCGAATGCGCTACTACTTTGGACAAGGTCGAGAGTGCGCTGTTCACTTTGTGTTGAGTACACGTAGAACAACTCGTAGGTACCTAAGTTAGGTATCACCAGCGGCGCACCAACGGCTAGGCCTGGACCCGAGGAACCATCGGCATAGCGAATCTTGGTGTACGAGTAGGCCAATGCTTTTTGTTGCTCTACGGCTATGCGCAGTTGCTCCGGAATGCTAGCTTCTTCAATCGCGCCAGATCGACGTTCAGGAACTGTCGTTGTTCCGCTACCAGGGTTCGCTAGCAAAAGGACGTCATAGAGCGGTGGAGAGCCAGCACGATTAGAGAGCTCAGTGGAAATTTGATCAATGAGTTGGCCGGCACCCGCCTGCTGGGTCAAGTCTGAGGAATCTGCTAGTTGCTGCGCCGAGCGCACACCGGAGGTGGCCTCTGCGACGGAGTTTTTGACCTTCGTCTCCAGCAATCCGGTGCGAATCCGACTGACCAACAGGGTTCCGGTGAGGATTACCACGATCAGCGAAACCACCACGGTGGAGGCGACCACTCGCAATTGGAGGGAGCCAAACCAACGGTTGCGAAGGACTCTTAACGGTCGAGGCATCCATCGACGTCCGCGTACCGTTGTTTTGGTCATGCGCCGCCGGCCTTGTACCCCACTCCGCGAACTGTTACGACGATGTCCGGAGCTTCAGGGTCATGCTCAATCTTTGAACGCAATCGCTGGACGTGGACGTTGACTAAGCGAGTATCGGCAGCGTGCTTGTATCCCCACACCTGCTCAAGAAGCGCTTCGCGCGAAAAAACCTGGCGAGGTGATTTCGCCAAGCACAAGAGGAGGTCAAACTCCAGAGGGGTCAACATGATCCCCACGCCATCGCGACGCACGCTGTGTCCAGCAACATCAATGACCAAGTCACCAATGTTGAGCATCTCTATGGTCTCTGGCTCCAGCCGGCGAATCCGGGCCCGAATGCGAGCGATCAGCTCTTTGGCCTTGAAAGGCTTCATGACGTAGTCGTCAGCGCCCGTTTCTAATGCCAAGACAACATCAACCGTGTCGGTGCGTGCGGTCAGCATGATGATCGGAACCCCAGACTCGGCTCTAATCTGGCGACAAATCTCAATACCGTCCTTGCCCGGAAGCATCACGTCCAGCAGAACTACATCGGGCTTGGAATCACGGAACGCATCAATGGCCTTGTCGCCATCTGAACAAAAAGAAGGTTCAAGACCTTCGCTACGCAAAACAATACCTAGCATTTCAGCAAGAGAGAGGTCGTCATCAACGACCAGCACGCGACCCTTCACCCGCCTATCGTCCCACTCTTACTCTGGAATGAACAGATGGACCCTCACCCAGCAGGCTTATCGTTAGTGAGCAGGTTCCCGGTTTGGCACATCAAGCAAGCCAGTGCGGTCTAGAGCCAGTCGAACCATCAGGCCAAGCACCGCCCCGATGATGGCAAACGGAGCGATGTCCATCCCAGCCCCAGCCACGATGAGTAGCGCGAGCAAGGCTGACGTAAACGGCAGTTTCAGGGCTGCCGCTGTTGATGCTGCGATCCCGACCACCACCATGGCGGTAAGGCTCAAGGCCGGAAAGACCAATGTCAGCACAGTCGCTGTGGCCACCCCTAGGAAAACGGCAGGGAAAATGGGGCCCCCTCGAAATCCTGACCCCAGCGCAAAGCCATACGCGACCAGTTTGGCGATCACAACCAGGAGCACCGTGGAAACTGAGGTCAACGTCAAGATCTCGGCTATACCCTCCTGGCCAGAAAACATCACCGCGTCAATGGACGCATCGCTGCTCGAACGAACAAGCAGCGCCAGAGCACTAGTGATGACCGCAGTTGCTACAAGAGCGACGACTGCGTAACGTCGTGCAAGACCCAGTACCTGTATACCCACACCGCGCGCCAGCACGGCTACGGCCGCCGACGCAAGAGCAATGCCAAGTGCGCCCACCAGATCAATAACGCGAACTTGTGTATAGCTAGCAAGCCCATCAACAGCGAGGCTGTGTGTTCCAAGCCCGGTAAATGGACCGACGCCAACTTGCACGAGGTACCCGGCCGCCAAAGCAACAAAAGCAGGGATCAAAATCATCGCCGGCAGCGCACCCATGGCCGCAAACTCCAGAAGTACAAAACCCGTGACAAAGGGATTGCCAAAAATCGCACCAATGGCGGCCACTCCCCCCAGCACCATGGCAAATTGCTGCGCTTGCGCTGGCTGTTTGCGAACCAGGAAAGCCGCGATTGCAGTGCCGCAAGCAATCAAGGGAGCTTCAGGACCCAAGGACAACCCACAAATAATGGTTCCGACCGCGGCGAGAAGCACTGACCCGACAACGGCCGGCCTGACATCGAAATGAAAACCATCGAGTGGACCAAGCCCGGTCTTTCCTGGCAACTTCCACGCGGCGACAACACAGGCGGCGCCCACTAACGGTCCTAGAACGATGAGCCACCACGGTGGCTGGTCATAGCCCAACGATTCAGGGAGCTTTTCCCACAGCGCTGTCTGGCCTAGCGAAATAACTGCAAGGAACAACGACGCGGCAATCGCACCGACCACGCCAAGGCCGGCAGCCAGAACTAAGGCCTTGGGGGAAGTGACCGCCCGCGAGGCATCTGGCTCGGAGGTTGGCAAGGCAGCATCCTTAGTAGCGGTACTGATCAGACTTGTACGGACCCTCAATGTGTACACCGAGGTATTCGGCCTGCTTCTTGTTCAACTCGGTCAATTCCACGCCCAGCGCACCGAGGTGCAAACGAGC
>CAMCVY010000049.1 GCA_945881995.1 Bifidobacterium breve
GTCCACCACGTGGTAGTAGTACGTCGAGCGAGGTTGGCCATCCTTGCCGGTGCCTCGCACCCACAGCCCCGCACAGGTCTTGCCACTCATCTTGTCGCCCAGCGTTGCGGGGTCAGGCAAACAAGCAGCCACAACGTCGCGCGGGCTGACCGGCTGTCCCTTGACCATGACCGGGGTGGTGCTGTCCAGGCCAAGCTTGTGCAGCGTGCGTAGGACATCAATGAACTCATCGCCCAGACCGTATTTAAAGGTCACGCGCTTGGCGTCGACCCAGCGAGGAATCAGCAACACTTCCTCGTGCTCAACGTTGACGCATTCAACAGGTCCGATTCCTTCGGGGAAATCGAAGACTTCAGGTTCAGAGAAGGGCTCAGTGGTAAACCAGCCGCGATCCTTTTCAAAAATCACCGGAGGGTTGAGACATTCCTCAATCGTGGTCCAAATCGAAAACGAAGGAGCGAAGTCATAACCGGCCACCACGAGGTTAGATCCATCGCGCACACCGGCCTCGTCAATTTCGCTGAAGTGCTCATCGGCGGCATAGCGCGCGAACACATCGGCCAACCCTGGCTCGATGCCGATACCGACCAAGGCCAGTCGTCCCGAATCAACCCAGTGTTGCTCTTGAGCAAACTGCTCATCACCGAGTTTGAGTCCCACCTGCGAATACGGGTCTGTGGGATGTGGCTTAGACAATGACATCGCCATGTCGAGGTAATCAGCGCCACCAGCGATTGCGCCTTCAAAGATCGACATCACAAATCGCGGGTCCACCGCGTTGAACACATGAGTGATGTTGTGTTCTCGCACCAGGGCAGCCACTGAGGCTGAGTCGGAAGCATCGACCTGAGCTGCGATGAACCGCTTATCGGCAGGAAATCGCCCCACGGCGTGCTCAGCTCGCGCAAGGTCGTAGTCAGCCACAACCATCAACTCAAAAAAGTCGCGCCGTGTAGCAATACCCACTGCTGCGGAACCGACACCGCCTGAACCCAAGGTCAAAATTCTCATAACCCCACTGTAGCCACGGATCCGCAGGCATACCTAGCGAAAAAATACCCAAGCTTCTGCCTAGCAATGGAGTGGATTTGCCTTCGCGAGTACCGGGACAGTTTCTCAGAGCGCCCGGTCATCACCACTGTGACCAGTGAGCATTACTCACCAGGGATGCGGTCAGCCAGCAACGGTTGGGTTGGGTTCCAGTGAGTGCCATCACGCAGGTCCTGGCGACGACGAGCAATCGCAGAGATTGCTTCAAGGACGACTCGATTGCCTAACGCTGCTGTGATGTCGGCGTGGTCATAGGGCGGACTGACTTCTACGACATCCATTCCCAAGACCGGAAGCTCAAGACAGATCCGGCGCACGGCGTCGAGTAGTTCGCGGGCAGTCAAGCCACCAGGTTCTGGAGTACCGGTACCGGGCGCATGAGCGGGATCGCACACGTCGACGTCAACCGACAAAAACACACCATCACACTCATCCATCGCGATGGAGAAAGCCTCGGTCAAGCATTCGTTCAACCCTCGAGCACCAATCTCTGACATCTCATATGAACGCATGTCCTGCTGAGCCATCCAGTCCAACGTCTCGGGAGGTGGCCAATATCCGCGCAGACCAATTTGCAAGAAGCGGTCCCCTCGCGCTGCACCTGATTCGATCAGGCGGCGCATGGGTTGGCCGTGGCCAACCAGCGATCCGAACTCAATATCACCGGTATCGGCATGGGCATCGAAATGCAGAACACCGACTCGCCCCCAGCCCCGGGCTCGAGCCACCGCGGTGACATCAGGCCACGTGACCGTGTGGTCACCACCCAAAATAATCGGGATGGCACCAGCCTCAGCAATCTTTTGGACCTGTATTTCCAACGCTGCACACGAGGCGGCTGCATCACCGGAAAACATTTCGACGTCACCGGCGTCTACCACGCGCATGTCTTGCAATCCATCAACGCGCATCGCCAGCGAAGGGCGCGAACCATCATGCGGCAAGTAGTCGGTCATCCGAATAGCTTGTGGCCCCATGCGAGCACCGGAGCGATAGGACGTTCCACCGTCAAAGGGTGCACCCACGATCACCACATCAGCTAGGGCATAACTCGCAGGCTCGTCAAGGTCGCACTTGTCCACGCCAAGGAAGGTGATATCGGGTCCGTACTGTCCACCGTATCGAGTCATTGTCCTAGCCTATTCATTTGCGCGACGTGAATTAGTCGTTTTGCGGGAAGCCTAAGTTGATCCCACCATGGCTTGGGTCCAGCCATCGCGAGGTGATGACCTTGCCACGAGTAAAGAAGTGCACGCCGTCCATGCCATGGGCATGAGTGTCGCCGAAGAGTGAGGCCTTCCAACCGCCAAAGGAGTAGTACGCCATCGGAACTGGAACGGGCACGTTGATACCGACCATGCCAACTTCCACATCGTGCTGGTAACGACGGGCCGCTCCCCCATCATTGGTGAAGATCGCCGTGCCATTGCCATACGGATTGGAATTAACGAGCTCCAACGCAGCTTCATACGTGGGGACTCGCAAGACGGCCAGAACTGGCCCAAAGATTTCGTCGGTGTAGATCGTCATGTCGGGTGTCACGTGGTCAAACAGTGTTGGCCCGAGCCAGAAGCCACCAGGTTCTCCATCGACGGTGGGTTCACGGCCGTCCACAACAACGGTGGCGCCCGCATCCACGCCGGCTTGAACGTAACTAGCGACCTTGTCGCGATGTTCGCCGGTCACCAGCGGCCCCATGTCGCACGAACGGCGACCATCACCGGTGACTAGGGAATTCATCCGATCAACGATCTTGGCAATGAGCGCATCGGCCACTGGTTCCACGGCAACCAGCGCAGAAATTGCCATGCACCGCTCTCCAGCCGAACCAAAGCCAGCATTTACCGCTGCATCAGCGGCCAGATCGAGGTTGGCATCGGGCAAAACCACCATGTGGTTCTTCGCTCCACCGAGAGCCTGAACCCGCTTGCCATGTGCGGTGCCAGTTTCGTAGACGTAACGTGCAATCGGGGTGGAACCAACAAAGGAAATGGATTTCACGTCCGCGTGGGTGAGCAATGCATCGACAGATTCCTTGTCGCCGTGCACCACGTTAAAGACTCCGTCAGGAAGACCAGCTTCTTTCCACATGTGCGCCAACAGCAGTGCGGCCGACGGGTCCTTTTCACTGGGCTTGAGGATCACAGCGTTTCCGGCAGCAATGGCCAGCGGGAAGAACCACATCGGAACCATGGCAGGGAAGTTAAAGGGCGAGATGATCGCTGTCACGCCCAGTGGCTGGCGAATTGAGAAGGAATCCACATTCGTGGAAACGTTCTCCGAGAAGCTGCCCTTAAGCAAGTGTGGAATGCCGCAGGCAAATTCAACGACTTCCAGGCCTCGGGTGACTTCACCTAACGCGTCGCTGAGGACTTTTCCGTGCTCTGCCGTAATGGCCGCCGCAACTTCGTCCTTGCGAGCATTCAAGATTTCCCGAAAAGCAAACAGAACCTGCGCACGCCGGGCAAGTGAGGTTTGGCTCCACGACACGAAGGCAGTTTGAGCTGCTTCCACTGCTTCATTGACTACGGCCGTGGATGCAAGGTCAACGACACCACTGACTTTGCCGGTGGCAGGATCAAAAACGTTGGCAGTGCGCTGGCTTGCACCGGAGTAGGGCTGGCCATTGATCCAGTGGGTTATTGCGGTGGACACCACGTGTCTCCTGTCATGAGTCAAACCCTAACCCTGCTTTGTCTAGCGTACGCAACCATAGATTGCGCTTACCTTCGCGGCGATCAGCTAAGGCAATCGAACGCCGCGTGAGTTCTATGCCTGCAAATCGAAGCGGTTCCGGCGGAAACGGAACAGGTTTGGTCTGCACCATCTTTAACCTGGTGCGTTCGTTGTCTATTCCATCGAGCAGATCCAGCATCACCTGTGCACCAAAGCGCGTTGCCCCCACACCCAGACCGGTATAACCCGCGACATAGGCGACCTTCCCCTTAAACGCTGTTCCCCAAAAAGCGGTAAAGCGACTGCAGGTATCAATAGCTCCACCCCAGGCATGGGTGAACTTCAGACCTTCTAATTGCGGGAAGGTGTCAAAGAATTGATGAGCCAATGCGTCAAAGGTTTCGGGGCGCTCGTCATAGCGCGCATTCACCTTCCCGCCGAAGTAATACACGGCGTCATAACCACCCCACAGAATCCGATTGTCGGCACTCAACCGGTAATAGTGGAATTGATTGCCAGCGTCCCCCACACCCTCGCGACCATTCCAACCGATACTCGTAAGTTGCTTATCTGTCAGCGGCTCGGTCATGAGCACGTAGTCATAGACCGGGACTACGTAGTGGGAAATGCGTTGAAGCAAGGGCGGGAAGATATTTGATGCCAATGCCACACGCGAAGCACTGACAACTCCCGCTGCTGTCGTGGCCTGCATCCCCGTCAGGGTCACCTGCAATGCGGTCGCGGGGGTTTGTTCAAAGATGCGCACCCCCAACGAAACGCAAGCATCACGCAATCCCCACACCAACCGGGCCGGATCCACAATCGCCACAGCGTTAGGTTCGAGTAAGCCCGCTAAGTACGTCGGAGAATTAAGCCGCGCTCGCACCTGCTCTTGTTCGAGGAACTGAACATGCATTCCTCGTGCACTCATCAACTCGGCGGTTTCCTTCAGGCCGTCCACCTGCCAAGGCTCAACAGCGACATCGAGTTCGCCGGATCGCTGCCAGTCACAGTCAATGCCAAATTCGGCAATAGTTTGTTCAATCGCTTCCAAGTTTTCTTGGCCTAACCGAATCAAAGTTTCTAGTTCATCAGGGAAGCGATCGAGTCCGTTGCGAAATCCATGAGTCAAACTGGCCGAAACGAAACCACCATTGCGACCTGATGCGGCCCAACCGACACTGCCGCCTTCAAGAACAACCACATCGCGCTGCGGATCGGCCTGCTTGGCTAACAGGGCCGTCCACAATCCCGTGAAGCCCCCGCCAATCACTAATAAGTCGCACGTTATGTCGGCAGCAAGAGCTGGCAAGGGTTGTGGGCGAGCGGGATTGTCTAGCCAGAACGAAGTGTTAGTGACGTTGTTCAGTGCCGGATGAGATGGCTGCGGTGAAGGAGAGGCCACGAGTTATCGCCGCTTCACCTTTCCGGCCAATTGCGCCAACAAAACCAAGGCGAGCGCACCAAAGAACATCAACGAACCGATCACATTGACCTGCGGTGGAACACCACGGGCAGCCGAAGCCCACACATAAACCGGGAACGTGGTTATCGACGGGCCCTTATTGAAGTACGTGATGATGAAGTCGTCAAAGGACAGGCTGAACGCCAATAAGGCTGCAGCGGCAATTCCAGGAGCGACAAGTGGCAACGTGATGTAACGGAAAGTCTGCTTTTCATCCGCGTACAAATCCATTGCCGCTTGCTCTAGCCGTGGGTCGAGCCCTGCTAGTCGCGCCTTCACTGTCACCACAACGAAACTGATGGTGAACATCACGTGCGCGATCAAGACCGTCACAATTCCCAACGGGATGCGGGTACTTAGGAATAGTGCCAATAGCGACGAACCCAAGACAACTTCGGGCGTGGCCATCGGCAAGAAGATGGTCAGGTTGGTTGATTGCCGTCCGCGAAAGCGGTGGCGAACCAGTGCAAAGGCGATCATCGTGCCCAGCACGGTTCCAGCTATCGTCGACAACACCCCAATTTGCAAACTTGTTCCCACGGCTCGACAAATATTTGGGTCGACACAAATATTCGTCCATGCATCAGTGGAAAATCCCACCCAACTGACCGATCCACGACCGTTGGGGAGTCGATCGTTAAAAGAGAAAGCAAAGACCACAGCAATAGGCACGAACAGGTAGATCAAACCCAAGATTCCAATAGCTGGAATGAAGTGCGAGCGAAGATAACGCGTGAACCGGTAATGCAGCGGCAAACGTGCGTCGGTGGCTTTCTCTGTTGCAATGGCCATCAGAGGAGCTCCTCTGTTCCGGCGCGGCGAATGTAAGTAAAGACCACAACCAAAATCACAGCCATAAGCGAAAAGGACAACGCAGCGGCCGTTGGCAACGCATCGCGAGCAAACTGCGTCTGGATGACGTTGCCGATCATGCGGGTCCGCGGACTGCCCAGCAACTGAGAGTTGATGAAGTCGCCAGTGGCCGGAATAAACGTCAGCAAAGTGCCGGCAACGATTCCTGGCATAGCTAGCGGGATGGTGACCCTTTGCAAACCGATCCAGGGGCGGGCATACAAGTCAGCAGCAGCCTCAATCAATCGTGGATCGATGCGTTCGAGACTGGCATACAGCGGGAGCACCATGAACGGCAGGAAGTTATAGACCAATCCAAACACCACCGCTAACGGAGTAGCGAGAATTCGGTCATCGGGTAACAGGTTCAACGAGTTCGCAAACGTAGTGATAAATCCATCATCGGCCAGGATGGTCTTCCAGGCGTAAGTGCGAATCAAGAAGCTGCAAAAGAAAGGTGCAACGATCAACACCAGCAGCAAGTTGCGCCACCTACCCGCGCGAAAAGCAATGAAGTAAGCCAGTGGAAACGAAATGATCAGGCACACGATCGTTGCTAGGCCCGCGTACCAGAACGAGCGTAGGAATTCCGTATCGTATTTGGAGATGGCTTCGGTGTAGTTCTGCCACCTCAGAGCCGACGTGTAGCCCGCTGAGGGGCCTGATCCCAACGGCCGTTCGAGGCTAGTGAGAAACAAACTGCCCAACGGAATAACAAAGAAGAACACCAACCACGCCATGCCCGGAATGAGCAAGAAATACGCGGTCTTGCCTTTGCGTTTGACCCGCTCTGGCGGTGCTTCGCCGCCGGGGGCCATGGGGACACCCGGTGTGAGGGTAAGCGCCATTTCAGCTGGACTCCGTCACAGCTTCAGCAATAGCCCCACTGAGGTCCATGACTCCGGCGTCAACGTTTTCGTGACCCGCAAGTCCGAACGAGTGCGACTTTTCCCATGTCAGCGAGACTTCGTCGCCTACGCGAATGCGATCTCCACCCGCGAGGTTTTGTTCGAAAGCAATCAGCTCTTGACCCCACGGGGTGCGAACCAAGTACTGAGTACTCACACCGACGAAGGAAGCATCAGTAACGGTCCCGACAATGGAGTTGGTCCCCTCGGTATCAGATGAGGCGCCTAACGCAATGCGCAATTTTTCCGGGCGGATTCCGACGATGATTTGTCCTTCGTTTTGAACCGCTCGCACCGTAGGGACAGACCACTTGTTGCCGTAGGCCTGCACGACCAACTGGGCTCCGTCGCGATCTACGACCTCGGCTTCCATGAGGTTGGCCTGGCCCAAGAAGTTGGCCACAAAGGCCGTCTTGGGAAGTTCATAGATTTCTTCAGGGGCACCCATTTGCTCAATGCGCCCTGCGTTCATGACCGCAACGGTGTCGGCCATCGTCATTGCTTCTTCTTGATCGTGTGTGACGTGAACAAAAGTCGTGCCGACGTCCACCTGAATGCGCTTAAGCTCAATTTGCATTTGGCGGCGAAGCTTCAGATCCAGCGCACCCAAGGGCTCGTCGAGAAGCAAGACGTCCGGTTGATTAATGAGCGCGCGTGCCACAGCCACGCGCTGCTGCTGTCCACCGGAGAGTTGAGCGGGCTTTCGTCGAGCCAAGTCTGATAGTTCGACGAGATCAAGCATGTCTGACACCTTGGTCTCGATGTCCTTTTCACCTCGACGCTTCAGGCCGAATGCCACATTGTCGTAGATGGTCAGGTGTGGGAACAGCGCGTAGTTTTGAAAAACGGTATTGACCGGGCGCTGATAAGGCGGCTTGATGGTGACGTCTTGCTCGCCAATAAAGACCCGTCCCGACGTCGGGTCCTCTAGGCCAGCGACGATGCGCAAGGTCGTGGTCTTGCCGCAGCCCGACGGTCCCAGCAAAGCAAAAAACGAACCAGCCGGAATGGTCAAGGAGATGTCATCCACTGCTCGAACCCCGGAATAGTCCTTAACTAAGCTGACCAGCCGCAGATCTTCCACCTTGCCGGATGAACTCGATGACGCCACTATCACTCCTTATTCACCGAACGTGGGTAGAAATTACGCTCCTACGACATCGTTGAATAGTTGGGTGTAGTTGTCGTTCTCCTCGGCGGTAAGCACCTTAAAGATCTGGGTGTTCGACAAGAACTCTTCCGACGGGAAGATCAAGGGATTCTTCGCCAGCTCGGCATCGAGCTTTTGAACCGTTGGCTTGGCCGCTGGCACCGGCGTGACGTACGTGACGCCACCGACAATGAGGCGACCGGCATTTTCGGGGTCGTAGTAGAAGTTCATCGCCTTTTCAGCATTGGTCTTGTGCGCGGCCAAGGCTGGAATCATCATGTTGTCCGTCCAGTACGTCGCACCACTCTCGGGAACAAACCAAGCTAAGTCGGGGTTGCCATCAACATCGCCCGACCAGGCAGTTGAGGCAGCAATGGCGCCAGATTCCAACTCGGGCAAGTAACCGTTGCCCGTGACCTGACGCACTTGACCAGAATCGACCTTGTCCTTCAGTACCGCCAATGCGTCTTGGAAGTCTGCATCGGTGAAGTTTCCGATGTTCTTGCCCTGGCTCATCATGATCAGGCCCATGGTGTCGCGCATTTCACTCAACACCGTGATGCGGCCCTTGAGCTTGGGATCCCACAGGTCATCAATGGACTTGATCTCTGACTTGCCGGTCAGCTTCTTGAACACCTTCTTGTTAATGCCGATTCCAGCAAAGCCACTCATCCACGGCAGGGAATAGTTGCGGCCCTTGTCAAAGGGAACTTCCACCAACTGTGGTCGCAAGTTCTTGGCATTGGGAATGTTTTCCTTGTTCAACGGCAAGGCCCAGCCATTAGCAATCCACTTGCCCGCCATCCAGTCCGTCAAAACCACAATGTCGTATCCGGTGGGTTGCTGGCGCTGCAGCTGCTGCTGGACTGAGTTCGTGAACGTGATGTTGTCATCGATCTCAGTGGTGTAGTTAGCGTCAACGCCACTTTGCTTTTCAAATGTGGTGAGGGTCGAACCCTTGCCGCCCTCTTTATCCATGTAGGCGGGCCAGTTTTGCCAGCGCAACTTCTTTTCGGTGGCAGATAGGTCTTTGCCGGCAGCGGCTGTGGTTGACGGCGTTGAACCGTTGCCTGATGCACCACACGCTGCTAGGAAGGCGGCGAGCGCGACACCGCCGGCGCCCGCGAGCACTGTGCGACGTTGCATGGCTCCGCGTAAAAGGGCGGCGGATTCGGGAGTGAGTTCCTGGTCCTGATTCATGATGCCTTTCCCTTACCTCGACTGTTGCTTGGTGAGTACAACGTACTGCGAAAAACGAAGCCTTGTGCAGTATTTACGCTTCAATATTTGCCATGACGTGCTTAATACGCGTGTAATCCTCAAATCCATACATGGACAGATCCTTGCCATATCCCGAGTGCTTGAAGCCCCCATGAGGCATCTCAGAAAGGAACGGGATGTGAGTGTTGATCCACACGCAACCGAAGTCCAGACTGCGTGACATCCGCATGGCCCGCCCAAAATCGGCCGTCCATACCGACGATGACAATCCATACTCGGTGTCATTGGCAAACTTCAGTGCCTCAGCTTCATCGGCGGCCTGCTGCACGGTAATCACTGGACCAAAGATTTCCCGCTTCACCATCTCGTCATCTTGCTTAAGCTCGGAAACAATCGTGGGGGCAAAGAAGTAACCCGACTCCCCTACCCGAGCACCACCGGTATTAACCACAGCGTGAGCCGGCACGTTGTCAAAGAAGCTCGACACGTGCGCCAACTGATTCGCATTGTTCAACGGGCCGTACAACGCATCCTCATTTGACGGCGGACCCGT
>CAMCVY010000050.1 GCA_945881995.1 Bifidobacterium breve
CCACAAGGCAAGCAGCTAGAGGTAAGAATGAGTCAAACCATGAATTCATCGCGCGAGCATGGTGCGTTGCGGCAACATGTCGTGGATCAGTTGCGCGAAGAGATCATCAGCGGCGACCTGGCCCCAGGTACCCCGATTCGTACCGAGGCGGTCATGGAGCGTTTCGGCGTTTCTAATTCACCCTTGCGTGAGGCGTTCGCTCAGTTAGCGGTGGAAGGCCTCATTGAGGTGTACCGCAACAAGGGTGCAGTGGTTTCTCCGCTTACCAGAGATGGCTCGGCTGACTTAATTCGTGTAACTGCTTTGCTGATGGAAAACGTGTACGCGTGGGCGATCCCACGTCTGAGTGGCTCCGACCTGGCGCCTGTACGCCGAGCAGCTGGAGACTTTGAGCTTACTTACCGAAGTGGCGATTATTTGAATGCGGCCATGGATGTTGGTCGATTTGAAAAACTCGTCATTGAGCGCTGCGGAAGCGCCGAATTAGAGCGCATGGTGTTTGCGCTTGAACCTAAGGTCCGTCGGGTGCGCCACTTGTTGAACGATCAAGACAGTTTGGATGGGGCTTACAACGTTGTAAATGGCGCGATGCAAGCAGTGCAGGCCAATGATCCGCAGATTGCTGTCATCGCTGTAAGGGCATTTTGGGCCGACTTTGCTGCTCGTCTCGATCTGGTCACATCAGGATTTGTCTCGTGACCAAGCAGCCGTCATGGTTGGTCATGAGGCCCATGCGTGGCGGGGGTGATCAGCGTGTGGCCATGGCTCGTCGCCAGCAGGCGGGCCGAGCAAACCGGCTCATCGGTTGGGCGCTTTTGCCAGTTCTACTGTTGGCCGCTATTTCGTTCACCTACCGAGAATCATCCACTCTCGTCGAAGTTGCCGCCAACGTGTTCTCATATTTATTGATCGTCCTCACGTTCCTGCATTCGGGGATTAGTTTTTATGTCTTTGGTGGCGTGCGGCCACGAGTGACACTGCGCGTTTTCCACGTGTACTTCGGTTACCTGACTTTTATCTTGGTAATGATGAGCCAGACGACCATCAACGGCCCGAGCACCTTCCATATTGTCACCTCGGTACTCATGTACATCGCCATCGTGGGACACACAGTGATGGGTCTGAGGTATCACGTACTGCGCAAACGAATGCAACGAGAATCACCGGAACTTGTTCCCGCAAACACACGCTAAGGGCCATGATTTGGCGTGCCCCTACGTGGGTTGGGCTGTGACCACACGTAACGAGGGTGAGTTGAAAGCCGGGTTGTATTTGAGCAAGACCAACACCAAATCCAAGGAGACTGTGTGCCTGTCCCACTATCCAGATCAGCTCGCGTGCGTGCGCTCATCGCTCTTGCGCTTTCCCTCTCGGTAGTCACGGGTTGTGTTAGTTCAGGTTCAGACTCGCAGGACTCGCGCAAGGGGCAAAATGGCCCCGGGATTTCGAACAGCACCATAAAGATCGGATTCGTTGTTCCCAATCCCAAAACAGCTGCTGGTGGCACGGGCTTTGTGGACGGGGAATCGGGTGATGCCAAGGTTCAAGTTCTTGCACTGGTGAAGTATGTCAATGAACAGGGCGGATTAGCTGGGCGCGAAATTGACCCCGTTATACGAGTCGTCGATTCGGCTACGGATAGCGTGCAGCAGGAAAATGCGGTGTGCACTGGTTTCACAGAAGAAGATAAAGTATTCGCGGTCGTCCTCACGGGGATCCGGGAGGTGAGCGCCCGTTCATGCTTTGCGCAGGCGAACACGTTGATGATTGATGCAGGGAGCAGCCCTCTCAGTGGCAGTGAATTCTCCGAATTGAAACCGTATCTGTGGGCCCCAAGTTTCACACCGGTTGAGAATTATGCTCAAACTTTGGCGACAGGGCTAAGGCAACAAGACTTCTTTGGGCCGGATGTGAAAGTAGGAGCGCTCATTGAGTCGGAACGGACCTTGGACGAGGCGTTTAGCACGTACATGAAGCCGATCATCGAAGCGGCAGGAGTAAAAGAGATTACGACTGCGACATTTGACACCAGTTCCCCTGGTACTCAGGGATCCAGTGCTGGAGCCGCCGTCAATGGCTTCAAGGCACGTGGTGTTAACCGTGTTATTTTCCTAGGGCGACCGGATATGGCGGGGTTCTTTACATCGATCGCCGCACCCCAGCTCTACGCCCCACGATTGTCCATCGGAACGTTTGATGTCCCAAACTTTATTCGACTCAACCCCACCTACTACCCGCCAGCCGCCCTTAAGGGTGCAGTGGGAGTCGGCTTCGCCCCAAGTATTGATGACATCAGTGGGGGTTTCCCAGCAAAGGGTTCAGAGTCAAAGTGTGTGAATATCTACACCTTGGCTAATCAGGAGTTTGCCGAGAGATCGGATGCACAAAGGGCTCTCCTGTATTGCGACGCAGTGCTCTTCCTGCAGGCTGCCATGAAGAAGGTGGATGCGAAGGGTCCGTTAAATGCGTATTCATTCGCAACGGGCGCCCACTCGTTGGGCCGAACTTGGCAAGCAGCTAGTTCTCTAGAGACGGAATTCAACGAAGGTGTCTATGCGCCTGCGACTTCAGCCCGTTTACTGAAGTATGTCAATGGAAAGTTCATTTATCAGGGCACGAAGCTTGGTATGGCGCTGTCCTAACGTGGCATAAAAAGAACGAATCCCATGATCAAATCAAAGATCATGGGATTCGTTCTATGTCCAACTACTGAGTGACGAGCTCTTCCTCGCTATCCTTTGGCTTGCGCTGAGCAAGTGCTTCCTGCTTCTTGAGTTCTCGCTCCTTCTTAGCGTAGGAAACCGCGTAGGCTCCAGTCGCAACGCTGCCTGATAGCAAGATGAGTTCGCCTAGGTTCGTTACCGCTCCATTTTCGAGGAAAAAGATATTGAAAAAGAGGATCACCGAAGCTGATGCGAGCATCCACGGCCAGCGAACGAAACGTGTGAGCGCGATGCCCATCACAATGAGTGAGAAAACCGTTGTGACCTCTGCGATTGGCGCTGTCTCTCCGGAAGGACGGAACCCGGCGATGCCACCTTCGACTGAATATTCAAAGGTGGGGTCAATTTCTCGCAACAGGCCTAACAAGATGCACATGAAGGTTGTTGCACCCCACCAAGTAATGATGGCTCGTGATCGGTAGCCCGGAACATTGAGGCGACCACACGACAAGGCTGCATGGATAATCAACAGTGGCGTGCACAAGGCGTGGATGGCAAATCGAGGGAGCGTAGCGATCAACAGGCCTTGGCTCTCCTCGAAGATCAAACTTCCCACGCCGAGCATGAAATTGTCGTAGATCAAGCCACCCAAAATCAACAAAAGCATGATGGATTCAGTGACTTTCACCTTGCGCCCATTGCGCAGGACCCAAATGGTGGTGGCAAAGAGAGCGATAGCACAAAGGCAGTAAAACATGTATGCAATGTGCGATGGAGTAATCGTCATATCTCGTCCTTTCTAGCCGGTGCTGAACCTAGGGGGTGGGAAATAACTCGAGCGATGATGCGTATTCGAATTTGCCGTCTGCCGTGTTGTACTTCAGTAGGCGTCCTGCGTTGATCGGTGCGTACACACCAGGTTGGTAGTCCGCTTGGAGCGATGCGGCGGATTGCAAAGTCTTGCCTAGACCACCTGCGGCTTCTTCAATGTTGTAGACGTTGACGACGCCCTCCAAGCCGATCTTGTCAATGGTTGCCTTCAAGAACATCACAGCGTCACAGAAGGTCATGGCTGTTCGTGCATTGCTGCGCGTTTCAAAGGAGATGTCAGCACCTTTGTAAATGTCAAAGCACTTCTTCTCTGCGCCTGGACGGGGAAAACCAGATTTAATTCCGTCAATAGCGGGCAAGAAACCAACACCAACTGCCCCTTCGAGGGCTTCAGCGGGGTAGTAGGCAGGATTGTCGCCTGCGAATTGTGGGGCTTCATAGGTTCCGATCGCCAAGCGTGGCTTGTAGAGCTGGGGTGCACCAATAGAGGTGAAGAAGCCAACGGCATCACCGCGTGCCAAGAAGATGACGCGATCAACGCCGGCCGCCTTGAAGTTGTTTACTGCAGCTCCCGCGGTGGTGCCTAGGGTTGACGAGCTGCTGGCATCAAATGCAGCTGTGGTGATGGACTTGACACCATCTGCCTCCAGTGTTGGCTTGATGACGGTGTCGTAAGCGCTCTGGTAGCCGCCACCGGTTTCAATCACCACGCCCACCTTGTTGGAAGCTTTGATAAATCCCTCGTCCTTCAAGTCCTTCATCAGGCCGCGGGAGTAGGGCTCTAGTGCAGGGAAACTAGGAGTCCAGTAGAAGGGCTTGAGGGAGTCGTAAACAGTCGTGCTCTGCGCAACAGCTCCGGCATCGAGCATGAGCGTCTTCGCATCTTTGTAACAAGTCTTTGAACTCAACTCGCGCTGCCCAAGGAGCACAACAGCGAATACCTTCTCATCCTGTGTGAAGGCCGTGCAGTAGTCGTTTTCCTTCTGTACGCTGGCGGCGCTCGAGTCGTATTCCTTCAGTACAGATGTGATCTTGCGGCCGCCGAGCCCGCCATTCTTATTGATGTACTTCACGAGAGCGTTGACCTGCGCGTTGACGTCACCCTGCGCTGGAGTCGTAAAACCGCCGCCACCAGCAGCGGTCGAGGCTTTGCGGGTAATGAACCCCACCTTGATTGTCGTGTCCGTAACTCCGGGTCCAACTTCTGACTTGTTGCCGTCAGCTTGTGACCCCGCCGTTCCGCATGCTGAGAGTGTGAGAGCCATAGCACTGAGAACTACCAACAGCGCTGTGGAGCGAGTGAGTTTGCCAATCGGCGGCATGACATTGCCTTTCAAGTAGAGTGGCTTTCGTACGAGGTAGGACTGCTATAGTGTGCACTAAGATACTATGATTTCGCATAATATGTTGTAAAATCCCTGCTAAATTCCATGTCTGACTGTATACCGCAGTCTTGGCCTATAAGGAGTCTTTCTTGAGCACCGTGGCGAGTGAGAAAACTGAACTCAAGAGGGATATTACGCGCTGGAACCGCCGTCTGGGCTGGGCCTTAATCGTCTTTTTCCCCCTGAGCTATGCCACGGCATGGTGGAGCGAGCAGACCGTCGATGGCACGGTTTTGAACTCGTGGGTGTCCTTCTTCAATGTGCTCATTCAGGTCGTTGCCACCCTGGTCTTGCTGACCCATGCTGGTTATTCGTTCTACGTTTTTGGTTTCCCAGCCCCGCGCTGGAATTTGCGAGCAATTAATGGGTACGCGGCTTACTTTGTGCTGTTGATCTACTTAATGAGTCAAGCCTCAACCGATATTGAGCCACAGCACACCGTTTTGGTCTGGATTTCGTTCACGCTGATTGGAATCCACGTGCTGATTGCGGGGTACCTGGCTTATAAGCGACCACGCCGTGAAACGTTACTCAAGGAAGACTTTAGGGCGCTGATTTCTCCTGACGCCCAAACGTTGGAAGAGATCGCCCAGTCGCGTGCGGCTGGGACGGCACCTACCGATGTGCCCGTCTTGGAAGCTAAGTCGCTGAATGTGGATCTTGGTTCGGTTCGGGTTCTCTTCGATGTTGATCTGCACGTGATGCCCGGCGAAATTGTTGCGTTGATGGGCAACAACGGCGCGGGAAAGACCACAACGCTACGCACGTTAGCCGGATTAACTCCCACCACGGGCGGCTCAGTTCTCCTTGATGGCTTCCGCGTAACAAATCTGACACCAGCAGGTCGGGCAGAGTTAGGTTTGTCTTTGATCATTGGTGGTCGAGCGGTATTTGGCCCCCTGTCGGTTCGTGAAAACCTGGAAATGTTTGCTTACCGGCTGGGTCTGAGTTCGGCTGAGTTGGAGTCACGAATCGACAAGACCAAAGAGATTTTTCCTTGGATTGCTGATCGGTCCGCGCAAAATGCTGCGACCCTGTCCGGTGGTGAACAACAGATGCTTGCCATTGCTCAAGCCCTAGTTGTCCGGCCCAAGATTTTGCTCATTGATGAGTTTTCGCTCGGCCTTTCTCCCAAGGTCGTTGGTGAGCTCATTGATGTGGTGCGAACAATCTGCGAGAACGGAACCGCTGTCTTGCTCGTCGAGCAATCGGCTGCCGTTGCTTGCGAGGTTGCTGATCGAGTGTACGCACTGGAGCGAGGCAGCATTGTCCTTGCGGAGGATGCAACAATCTTGGCCGCTGACCCGCAACGCTTAACTAATTTGTATCTACAAGGATCCGCAACCCAAGGGAGTTCTGTGTAATGGGCCTGAATCAAGCAGCCTTGGTCCAAGGACTGATTCTGGGAATCCCGTATGGCCTCTTGGCCGTCGGCTTGGTACTGGTTTTCAAAGTCAGCAAGTTCATCAACTTCGCCCAGGGTGCCATTGGTGCGTTTGGTGGAGCCATTGTTGGTTCTCTCACAGTCACCTATGGAGTCCCGTATTGGGCGGCCTTCGCTGTTGGAGTTGTGGTCGCGGCAGGGATCGCGGCCGCCTCGGAAGCGGCGATCATTCGTCGATTGAGTGGACAGCCGCTCTTGATGGGTGTTGTCATCACGCTCTTGCTCTCCCAATTGCTTTTGGGTATGTCGTTCGTTGTTGTTGGAGACGCAACTTTCGGTGCGGCGTATCCCACACCATCGCCGTTCCCAAGTTTTGAAGTCGGAACCTTCGTTATCGTTCCTTCTTACACGGCGCTGTTGATTCTTGGCCCGATTGTGGTTATTGCCTTAGCGCTTGTCCTCCGCAGAACCCGATACGGCTTAGCGGTTCGCGCCACAGCATCAAACCCGGATGCAGCATGGGTTGCAGGTGCGCCACCGTTCCAGATCGCTGGTCGATCATGGGCTATTGCTGGCGGAATCTCCGCCTTTTCGGCCATTCTCTTGTGGCCAACCCAGGGCGTGGACGCATTGGGGACCTTGGGTCCGGCGCTCTTGCTTCGTGGCTTGGTGGCCGCGTCCATTGCACGTTTTGAGAGCATCACTGCTGCATTCTTTGCTGGAATCGGCGTAGGAGTTGTTGAAGTCGCCCTTCGCGGCTCGGGAACAACGACAGGCATTGCCGACCTTGTTCTAGCCGCAATCGCCCTCATCGTTTTGATTGCCCGACCGCCTAAGGCGTCCCGCGTATCTGAAAATGACGGCAACTGGACGAAGCTGTCTCTGCGTCGCCTCCCCGTCCGCTATGAACAACTGTGGCTTGGACGTAACTTCGGCAGCGTCATGGGCGTCGTTTCCTTGATCTTCATGATCACCGTGATACCTCTGTTCTTTTTGACTGCCACTATCGCATCGACTTTGACCTATGTCTTCGCACTGGCCATCGTTGCTCTTTCGGTGTTGATCATCACTGGGAGAGCCGGGCAACTCTCGCTCGGGCAGTTCGCCATCGCTGGCATTGGCGCGACCGTCTCAGTCAAGATCGTTGATCTGTCCGGAGTGTTCGTCCTAGGCCCCATCGCCGCCATGGTCATCGGTGGATTGGTCTGCCTCCTGCTGGGAGTGCCCGCGCTGCGGACGAAGGGGTTGGTTCTGGCCGTTACGACGTTGGCGTTCGCCTTGGCGACACGCTCATGGATCTTGCCGCAAGAGTGGGCGCTGGGCAGTGGACTAAAGCCGGCCCGGCCAGCTTTTGGAGCCTTTGAGATTGATAGTTCGGTCCGGTATTACTTCTTCGCGCTAGCGATTTTAACTGCGGCAGCCGTCTTCACTAGTTGGTTGGTGAAACGAAACTGGGGTCGTGAACTCGTTGCACTTCGGGATAATGAGGGCGCAGCACGAGCGCTTGGCGTTCAGGTTGTTCGCCGTCGTGTTGAGGCATTCTTGGTTGCAGGAGCGTTAGCGGGTTTGGGTGGTTCACTGCTCGCCCATTCTCGTCCGCTAATCACGCCTACTGATTTTTCAGCGAACACCAGCATTGACGTTGTGGTCATTGCAGCCGTGGGTGGAATTTCTCTGGTCTCCGGCCCCATTATCGGTGCTGTCTTGGTCGCAGGAGTTCCCCTCCTGGCTGGCCTAGATGCCACCGCTACTACTGGACTGTTGCTTTTGTATTTGGTGTTGGTGTTGTTCCGGCCCTCCGGCTTCCTGAGTTTCTTGGTGCCACTGCGTGATTGGTGGCTGGAAGAGTGGGGACGCACGCGAGGTATCGACCCCGCCACCGTCAAACCACGCACAACGCCTCAAAAGAGCCCCCTCTTGGCTTTCATGGGATTCGGACGTCGTGAAGAGGCGGCCACGCGTTCAGCGGATGAGTCCATCCTCGAAGTGTCAGCGGTAAGCAAGTCTTATGGAGGAATCCGGGCTGTTCAAGGGGTTTCCTTGACGGTACGTGAAGGCTCAGCTACGGCGATCATTGGTCCGAACGGGGCCGGCAAAACCACCTTCTTTGAAATGATCTCGGGTTTTGTCACACCCGACGAAGGATCGGTGACATTCCACGGTCGCAATATCACGTCGCGTTCACCTGAATTTCGAGCTCGACGCGGAATTGTTCGTTCTTTCCAAAACGCGCTGCTGTTTCCCACGTTGACCGTCTATCAGGCCGTTGAGTTAAGCCACGGTCGAGGTCGCTCAGCGGAGTTGACCGTTCCAGAGCTGTTAGAACTTGCTGGTTTGAGCGAGTTTGCGGATACCTTGATTTCTGATCTACCCACCGGTGTGCGTCGGGTAACGGAACTGACGTGCGACATCACCTTGACGCCTGAGCTGATTTTGCTCGACGAGCCTTCGGCTGGAATCGCTCACTCGGAGATTCCCGCCTTGGCCAAGTGGATTCGCGCTCTTCGTGAGGATCTGCATATGACGGTCTTGGTCGTTGACCACGATATGAATCTCTTGCGTTCGGTGTGTGATGAGTTTGTCGCCATGGATCTGGGGCAAGTTATCGCGCGCGGCACTGCGGACGAAGTGGCTGCCAATCCGAAGGTGATCGAGGCCTTCCTCGGCACCAGTGTGGCTGCGGTGGAACGGTCGGCTGTCGCAACTGTTGCTGAGTAGAACGGGCCCCGCTGGCTGGGCGCTTGAATATCGCCTCGGCGAGCCACGGGTCGGCCTTTCGCGGTAGCCTGAAGGCACTAGATCTGCTTCCTCACGAGCAAGGGGGGATGGGGCTTAGGCCTTCTTCCTATGGATATCAAGCGCATTCTTCGTGGTCCGATTGTCTGGATTGGCGTGGCCATCTTGGTGGCCTTGCTGGCCGGTCAATTTATTTCCTCTGCCTCGGCACCTAAGAAGGTGGACACATCCGCGATCATCGCCTCGATCACCAAGGGCGATGCCAAGTCGGCCACGATTGTTGATCGTGAGCAGCGTATTGAGATCGTGCTTAAAAATGGAGACAAGAAGCAATCTCAGTACGTGACAGGTCAGGGTGTGGAGTTGCAGCAGCTCCTACAGACCAAGGTTGATGGTGGGCAACTCAGTGGCGGTTACAACATCAAGGTGCCTAAAGACAATGTCTTAATTTCTCTCCTTGCCACGTTGCTCCCCATAGCGATCATCGTTTTTTTGCTGTTCTTCTTCATGAACCAAGTGCAAGGTGGCGGATCCAAGGTCATGAACTTTGGTAAGTCCAAGGCCAAGATGATGTCGAAGGACACTCCGCAGACCACGTTTGCTGATGTGGCTGGAGCGGATGAAGCCATTGAGGAACTAGAAGAGATCCGAGACTTTCTTACCGACCCTGCTCGTTACCAAGCCGTAGGCGCCAAGATCCCCAAGGGAGTATTGCTTTACGGCCCGCCCGGAACGGGAAAGACGCTGCTCGCCCGCGCTGTAGCTGGTGAAGCCGGCGTACCGTTCTATACGATTTCTGGTTCGGACTTTGTCGAAATGTTTGTCGGTGTTG
>CAMCVY010000051.1 GCA_945881995.1 Bifidobacterium breve
GATTCCGTGTCGCTCGGCCTCATGCCAGATAAAAGGAATATCGAAGGCCGCGTTGTAGGCGACGACCGGCAATCCCTGGTCCCAAGCAGAACGCAGTTGCGTCACGATCTCCTGCACCGCATCAGGTGCTGCTTGGCCTTCGGCGGCCACGCGTTCATCGGTTATGCCATGAACGGCGCTTGCCTCGGCGGGAATGGGGATGCCTGGATCTACTAGCCAGGAATGCGCCGCCAGAATCGAATCCTGACTCATCGCGACCACAGCGGCCGAAACGATCCGATCCGACGATGGACTAATGCCCGTCGTTTCCAGGTCGAAACCAACGAACGTATTGGGCCACGTCACAGAAACTACTTCCTTGACGTGCTCAGTCGCGCAAAGGAAGGAATCCGTGATCCCGACGCAGTTGTTCCTCGAGCAGCAGCAACCTTGTCCAGGGCTTCACCCAAACGCTTCTGGGCTTCGGCAAAGGCAGTCAGGTCGCCACGTCGCAAGGCAGTTTGGGCATCGTCATAGGCCTTCGTGGCGGCATCCAACGCTTGGTCCAAGGTCGTAACCGTGGATGGAGGTCTGACGACTGTTCCCGAATCCGTTTCATTGGAGTTCGAGTTGCCCGTGTCACCAAGGAAGATGGCGCGCAACGCCTGATCCAACGTATCTGCCATCGCAGTACGCGAACCGAACGAAACAGCGACCTTGCGCAATAGCGGGAACGAATCAGTTTGCGAAGCCCGTACGTAGATCGGCTCCACGTAAAGCAAACCGCCACCAACAGGAAGGGTCAGCAAGTTGCCAATCTCCACCTCGGAGCCACCACGACGCAGCAACGAAAGTTGCGACGAGATCAGTGGGTCAGACTCAATGTTGTTCTGCACCTGCACCGGACCTGGGATGGTGGTGTTGCGTGGCAATTCCAGGACGCGAATCTTGCCGTAATTTGGTCCAGGTTCAGCATTGACCGCCATGAAGGCCGCCAAGGTCTGCCGGTTGTTGGGTGAGAACGTTGAGGTCAACGAGAACGCCGACTTGGTCGTTCCAGGCATCTTCAACGTCAAGTAGTACGGCGGCTGTGGCTGACCCTCAGCGATTTTGGTCGGGTCATTGGGGATCGTCCAGAAGTCTTGTCCGCTATAGAACGCCAACGCATCTTGCACGTGGTAGCGCGAGTACAGCTCTCGCTGCACCTTGAACAAGTCTTCGGGATAGCGCACGTGCTGCAAGAGTGCGTCTTCGATTTCCGAACGCGGCTTGATCGAGCCGGGGAAGGCGGCCGCCCACGACTTCAGAACGGGGTCTTTGGTATCCCATTCGTACAACGACACCGTTCCGTCGTAAGCGTCAACAGTTGCCTTTACAGAGTTTCGGATGTAGTTCACATCCGTACCCGCTTGAGCTTGAACGAACTGTGAATCGGCCGTGATGGAGTCGGCGATTGCTTCACCCAACTGAGTCCGCGTGGAATAGGGGTAGCCATTCGTGGTGGTGTAAGCATCAACCACCCACACGATCTTTCCCTTGACCACTGATGGGTACGGGTCACTATCAAGTGTCAGCCAAGGGGCAACCTTCTGCACTCGATCACGTGGATTGCGCTCATACAAAATCTTGGATTCGGAATTCACCAAGTTCGACAGCAGGATGTTGCCCTCTTGGTATCTCACGGCAAAGACCAGCTTGTTGAACAGCGAACCTACTGGCACACCGCCCGTGCCACCGTAGGTGTTGTTTCGTTGTCCGTTGGCGCTGGCGTCGTCTGGGTAATCCAGTTCCTGGGGTACTGATCCTGCCGGGCCACCCACGATGGAGTAGACCGGCGAGTTCTCGCCGAAGTACACCCTGGGCTGCTTGATGTCGAGCTCACCCTTGGGCGGAATGTTGCTCTCGAAGAACGCGGGCGCTCCATCGGAATTAGCCGTATTACTGAAGGCACTGGTAAAGCCAAAACCGTGAGTGAAGACAGTGGTGTTGTTGATCCAGTTACTTTCAGGAATGCCCGCAAGATTAATCTCACGCAGCGCCACAAGCGAGTCTCGCTGCTTGCCGTTGATCTTGTATCGGTCAACATCCAACGTATTAGCAAAGGAGTAGTAACCACGAATTTGCTGCAACTGATTAAACGTCGGCGGGACGATGGCTGGGTCGAGAAGACGTGCATTGTTAATTGTTGATCGGTCAGAGGCAATGGCTTTGGCTGTTGTCTTGTCTTTAGCCTGGTACTCCTGCTTTTCGATACCCGTGAGGTCGTACGCACTTAGTGTCGCATCGATGTTGCGTTGGATGAAGGGCTGCTCCTTGGTGGCCTGGCTGGGGTTGACCTGAAAACGTTGCACAAAGGCGGGATACAGCGAACCAATCACGATCGCGGAGAACACCAAGAGGCCGACAGCTGCTAATGGCAGTGCCCACGTGCGGCGGAACACATTGAAGATAAACAGCCCCGCAGTAATAACTGCGATAAACATCAAGATGTTCTTCGCCGGCAAAACCGCGTTGACTTGCGCGAAGTTCAGCCCCGTGAACAGTGAATTGGGGGTCACCGCCAGCTGGAAGCGATCAAACCAATAGGCCACGGCCTTGAGCAGCATGAATACGCCCAGGAGTACCGAAATGTGCGCAGTGGCCGCAGGAGTAAACCGCTCGCCTGGAGTTTGCAGACGAATTCCCCCGTAGATGTAATGCACAACAAGGGCCAACAAGATGGAGAGAATCAAAACGGCAAAACCAAAACCCAGCAGAAAGCGATACCACGGCAGGTCAAAAGTGAAGAACGAAATGTCGCGACCAAATTGCGGATCAGTCGTTCCAAAGTCAACGCCATTTCGCCACAGCAAATAAGTGCCCCACTGCGTGGCCGCCGAAGTGCCGCCGATCAATAACAAACCAACAGCAGCTGCGATCAGGATCACCCGACGGAAGGGATCAAGGGCCACTCGATACCGGTCGAGGTTTTGTTGCTCGAGCGAAAGTCCTCGAAAAACCGGGCGAATGCGATACGCGATCCACGCATTGAGCAGCACCACGAAGGCCAACACCAAGCCAAAGCTAAAGAACAGGCCAACCCTGGTTAATAACTGTGTAGTGAAAACAGAAGAGAAATTCACTGAGCGGAACCACAAGACGTCCGAGTAGAAACCAGCGAAGCTGGAGAAGGCGATCACCAGGACGGCAAGGATCACCAACGTCGGGAATAGCACCCCCCCGCGGCGCCGACCAGGCGCGCTTGGGGAGTCGGACATGACGGATTCACCAGAGGGGGGAAATGACATGACACCAACCTACGACACACTGGAGACATGAGCACACCTCTAACCCATGCCGTCCAGCAAGTTGAGGAATTTGTCGCCCGCGATGGCTGGGACCAGACCCCCCGAATGTTTGCTTTGGCCTGGGCTAGTGAACTGGTCAGCACCGAGCCGGATCTGGCTGAGGAATTGGGTATTAGCCCGACCGATGCAGGATTTGTCCCCATTGAGCAGGACTGGACCGACGAAGAGCAGCCCCTGGATGCACTCCTAGCTGCCATTGGCTGGCCCGAGGAAGTGCAGGGTTGCGTCATCACCCTGGAGCGCATCGTCTTGCCCGATTCGGCCGAAGCCGAACTCGTGGCCAGTGGATTGGACCCCACATCGCGCGCATTCGCCGATGAGGCACTCGAGCACCCCGACCATCAAGACGTTCGCATGTCAATCGGGGTCTTGCGAGGAGGCGATCGCTTTTGTCGTCTGCGAGTTCGTCAATCAGATGGCACAGAGACTTTCACCGAAGGACCCGAATTAGTGCCAGGGCTCACATCCGCCCTAGCAACAACGTTCGAAACTTAAGCAACTCAACACGGAGTCGTGGGCTTGCCTTTGCGAACATTTTCTAGTTGAGCAACGGCGTCACTGAGGGTTTCCACCCGAATCAAGGTCAAACCCTTGGGCGCTGCCCGGAAGGCATCCAGACAATTACGCGTTGGTGTCAAGAAGAACGTAGCCCCATCGCGGTGCGCTCCGACCACCTTTTGCTGCACACCACCAATCGGGCCCACGAGACCTTTGTCATCAATGGTTCCCGTACCGGCGATGGTCTTGCCCGCAGTGAGCGAACCCACGGTGAGTTTGTCGACAACACCAAGCGAAAACATCAGGCCGGCACTCGGGCCACCCACGCTTTCCAAACCGTACTTAACCGCGATGTCCTTACCTTGGAAACCATTGGCAACCACGATGCCCACAACTGATGTCTTTGGATCTTTCGTTGACTTGCGAGTCGTCACCTTCGCCGTCACAGGCTTGCCATTGCGCACGAGAGAAAACACCACGACGGTTTCAGGTTTCTTGGACGAAATCAGGGCCGCAGCCTGCTGCGCTGAGCCAAGCGTGGTCCCGTCAATGGCCGCCATGACATCGCCAGGCTTGAGCGATCCCGCACTGGCTCCCTTGGGGGCAACCGCATTGACCAAGACGACAGCCACCACAGGCTTATTGAGATACCGCAAAGCGGCAGTTGTGGCTTGGGTTTGAGAATCCACAAAGTCAGCTGAGTTTTGCTCTTCGACTTGTGCAGTATCAACCTTGGCTGGAAACAAAAGGCGTTCAGGCAAGACAGCAGTACTGGAATCGAGCCAGCCAAGGAATGCTTCGACCAACGACACCTGGCCAAAAGGGCCACCGGCCTCGCTGACCGTCGTGAGATTCAACCCACCCTGAGTGGGATAAGTACGAGCGCCCGAGACGTTGATCACCGGCTTTCCGGCATCCTCGCCAAGGGTGTTGAACGTGGGTCCGGGTCGCAAGATGACATAAGGAACCGGCAGGATCGCCGCTAGTGCGACAAGGAGAACTAAAACCAACCCGGACATGAGTAGCGACTTAGTTCGCGCATCCAAAGGTTGGCGTTCTTCATCCTCAGCGTCGCCAACCTCTTGACTCTCGCTCATGGATTCAGTCACGAAGGTGATCCGCCATTGGTCGGCTTACTTGGCCCACGAGAGCGCCGCCGGCCACGGGGGTTGTCCTTACGCATGGCGTCATTGAACTTCTTTTGCTGAGCCACTGTGTGCCGAGGATCGCCGGGTCGATCTTGACCACGCCACGTGTACCAAACGACAGCACCAATCGTTGCCAAGATGGGTATGAACCACCATGCCAAAGCCGACACTGCACACTCCCCAACGATGAATCCGAGAAATCTTGTGACCTCAGCCTAGGACTGTGGATGGCACGGCGCTCACGCAGCAACCGGGTATCGCTTGTTACACGCCTCGGCGTCGGCGGGCCCGAAGCAATGCTGCGGCAGTCAGGACAGCAGCCGCGGCGGTCAGGGCGGTGACTTCAGATCGCCCCACGCGGCGACCGGCAATGGCGATTCGACCCTGGGCTTGTTCCATCAGGGCTTCAACAACCTGCTGATTAGTCCACGAAGCCGTCCACCCATGGCTAGCGAGCACGGTTGAATCAATGACCCAGGGGTAGCGAATGAAGTCCAGTTCCTCCGCAGGCGCAGGAGTAATGCCATGGTGATGCAAGCGAGACGCCGTACTCATGACGGCGGCTGCGGGGAGCTCGAGGCGTGAAATCCCACTGATGGCCTCGATTTCCTCCTGTATCAACCAACCAGAGGATCCAACGGGCACGACACCAGAGATGGAATTCGCCACTACACATTCCAACGCCGTCGCCAGATCGTCGATGTGCACAAACTGCCACGCTGGCACCGATCCTTTGAGGAACAGCAAGCGAGGCGCTTCAAAGTGACGCAAGAAGGCAGTATCAATGGAATCGCCAAAAACCACTGCGGGGCGAACAATCGAAACGCATGAGTCAGATTGATCGGACCACTGACGAAACTGCTCTTCCGCATCAAGCAGATCTTGAACAACACCGACTTCACCGTTAGCTCGCAGTGGCGCATCGTCCTTCAACGGAATGGAGTTAGTCGGACTTGCTCCATAAACCATCGCGCTAGATAGCAAGATGACGTGTTTAGTTCCCACCTGCGAACAGGTGGACAGCAACTTCGCGGTCAATGCTGCGGATAGGTCTCCGCGAAAGGGATCTGGAACTGACAGATCAGGATCGATCCAAGCATGGACAACAGCGTCCATCCCCGCCAAATCCTCCGCCAGGTCAGCGCCGGTCGGGTCAACAAAGACCCAATTCACCGATCGCAAGTGACGGGCCAGCGCAGCGGCAAGTCCCTGGGCCGCGCACACGATGGCTACTTTGGGCGATGTGCTTGCTGTTGTCGTCATGTCGAAGACCGGAATACTCTTGAGGTCTCAGGGGTTGAACACATCAACGACATGACGACCATTGTGTCGCATAGGAACGCCTGACCGGAAGTATTTGGGAGAGACAGATGACCAACGACCTGCCAGGCGATCCGGAAGAGAACCCATTCGAAGCCCTCTTCGCCGCGATGAGAGGTCCCATGCCAACAGAGGCTTTTGGTCTAGGAGCCATTCTTTCCCAACTTGGCGCGATGATGCAGTCCACCGAAGCAGGAACTGTTCCTTGGGATGTTGTCCAGCGAGCAGTGGACGAAAAAATGGCGGGGGTGAAGGACCCAGCGCCCACCACGGCGGACCGCAGTCGCTTTGATGATGCTGTCTTGTTAGCCGATGCTTGGCTTGATCAAGCGACCTCGCTACCTAGCCACGGCGAGCTTGAGGTGTGGTCACGCCGTCAATGGATTGATAAAACAGCCAAGCAGTGGCTTCAGCTTGTCCACCCTCTGGCCTCCCGAGCCACTGACGCCATGGGGCCGCGCGCGCTCATGGCAAGTGACATGATTCCGCCCGAATTCGCCGCCGTCATGGACGGCCCCATGGGTCAGCTGATGGACAACTTGGGATCCATCATTTTCGCCACGCAGGTGGGTCAGGGATTGGCCGAACTCAGTGGCAGCGTCCTCACCACTGCCGACATCGGAGTGTGCGTAACCGATGACAGTCGAGCAGCACTGGTCTTGACCAATCTTGACGGCTTTTCGGAGGACTTAGGGGTGACATCCACTGACATTGATCTCTACCTCACACTGCGAGCGCGGGCCCACCAACGGCTGACGGCACATGCTCCATGGCTTACGGCTTTGTTCACTGCCGCTATTGATGACTACGCTCGGGGACTCAGCCTGGATCTATCGGTTTTGCAAGAACAAATTGAGGCGTTGGACCCCAATGACCCAGCAGCATTGTCAGAGTCGCTTACTTCCGGTGTATTTGCACCTCCGGAAACGCAGGAACAACTTGACGCGCAAGCCCGACTCGAAACCCTCATTGCGTTAATCGATGGCTGGATTGATGATGTAGTGACACAAGCATCCGGCGCCATGACCTCAGCCGTTGCGCTGCGCGAGACATTGCAGCGCCGTCGCGCCACTGGCGGTCCGGCTGAGCAAACGTTCGCCTCACTGGTGGGCCTTGAACTTCGACCACGCCGCGTACGGGAAGCCAGCCAACTATGGGCCCGAATCCGAGAGCAACGAGGAGTGGCTGGACGCGATGCTCTATGGGCTCACCCCGACTTGTTGCCCACCGGTGAGGACATTGACTCCCCCGACCACTTCCTTCGCGCCATTCCGCTCGATCTTTCCGAACTCGATGACCTCGAACCGTTTAGGGACAACGAGAACTAACCCTTCGCTGCGGCCCAGCCTTCGAGATACCCCTGGGCGCGCACGGCCTGTGGGTAACAATCCATCAGGACTTTAAAGTCCGCAGAATGATCAGGGACGAGCAGGTGGGCAAGTTCGTGTAGGACGACGTAGTCCACGACAAACTGTGGCATTGGCTGCAACCGGTGCGAGATCCGAATACTGCGATCGGCCGGAGTGCACGAACCCCAGCGCGATTGTTGATTGGTAACCCAGCGAATCGAAAACGGATCAAGAGTGGTTTGCAAGTATTTACTCGCAAGGAATTGAGCGCGTTCAAGCAGAGCTTCGTCACTGGGTTTTTGTCGGGGATCGGTGCGATCGAGTCGCTGCACCATTTCATCAACGATCTCTTGTTCCTGAGATCGCGGTGTTGACGCTGGCATCAAAATCACGACGGTTTCACCATCGCGATAAGCAGAAACCGTTCTACGTCGACGTTTACTTCGACGAATCTCGATCTTGGGTGGCTGTTGCGACGACATGTGGTGAAACTAGCCCACGTGGGCAGTGGGTGCGATGGGACTCGTGGGACTAAATGTGACGTCCTCGTGACAAATATTTTCTCTCCACAGCCACCGTGGATAAAACTAGGCACGAAAACCGCTCTAAATCAGGAAACTCCTTGAGCTATCCACACATCAACCCACAGGTCGCCCCCAGGTTTGTTTGACTTGTCCCCAGAGCATCCACAACACAGTCCACAAGCAGGCGGAAAAACTCGTTGACGGTAGGCAGGCACGCCCCTTACGTTCTCCTTAGACAAAGCCCTCGGGATAACGCTCCGTCATTCGCAAGGGGAAGGCGAATGACGGAAATCGCGACCTGAGGGCTTTGTCATGTCCCAAAATGTCCATAATCGCCTGCGACACGCGGGGAAACCTCGCCAGAGTGGCCAAATCTAGGCGTCGTCAGGCGTACCTTGAAGACAGTCCAAGGCGCGGGCCTTGAACGCTGCAATGGAGGAAGCAATGGCCGAGGAAAGTTACACCGGAACTGCCTACTGCGTGAAGTGCCGCGAAAAGGATGTGCCGTTCACTGGAGTTGTCGTCGAAAAGAACGGTCGACGTATGGCCCAGGGTATTTGCCCCAAGTGCGGTACCAAGTTGAACCGAATCTTGGGCAAGGCCTAAGACCTCAGCGTTTGACCTGCTGTTGTCCCCAACAGCTATTCCCCACTTTTGCCAGACCTTGTATTTAGTGCGCCCTCAGAATTGGTTCTGAGCAATCCGCCATTGCACCACGAAAGCCCTGTGGAGAGCATTCTTCTCCACAGGGCTTCTTCGTTCATCGTGGTCCCATGCATCTCCAACTCAAACCCGGCCTCGTCGTCCTCCCCCTGAGCAACACCAGCGTGCAAATTGGGATCGCCCCTGGCCCGACCTACCGGTTACACGACCTCAGTCCTTCGATGTACTCCTTTGTTTCACTCTTAACCACATCACACACCTGGTCCCAGCTACTTCAAGGCAGCGGTCTGGATGAGGCAGTCGCTGTGGGATTAAGAAACCAACTCGCTAACGCGGGCTTACTGACCATGCACCAACACAGTTCAACAACAACGCAAGATCGGGATCGACTGGACCGAGCTCGCCTCCACCACGACAGTGCTGCGTGGTCCTTAGCCAATCCGCTCGCTGACAGTCGCGACATCATGAACCGGCGATCAAATGCTTGGGTAAAAATCCATGGAAGTGGTCGTTTGGCCTTTGGCCTTGGACAACTCCTGGCTGCCGCTGGTGTGGGCCGGATAACGGCTGCCACATCCAGGGCGCTTACCGAACAGGACTGCGCCCCGCTTGGGCCACTGCCCGAGCACTGCGGCCAGCCATCCCACCGAGCCTTGATGGATCTACTGAGGTCGCACTACCCGAGCGTGCATCGGGTAGCCCGTCCGCATGAACCACCTGACGTCACATTGATCGCTAGTGAAGCACCCTTCGCCCCTTTGGACCTGTGCGACGAACTCGTGAGTCAGGACCGGGCACATCTGCCCGTCGTCTCGCGTGGTGGCGGTTTTGTCCTCGGACCGTTCGTCATCCCTGGTCAATCTGCGTGCGTGCG
>CAMCVY010000052.1 GCA_945881995.1 Bifidobacterium breve
AGACTTCCGTTTTGGTCACCAGGCCGCCGGCGATGTCGCGCTTTTGACTGATCTTGGTGAGAAGTTTGATTTCGGAGTCGAAGGTGTCGGACTGGTCGGGGATGGTCGTGTGCGCTGGTCATCGACAGCGGTGCGCAAAGCATTATTGGCTGGGGATGCCAGCGCAGCTGCTGCGATCTTGGGCCGCCCGCATCGAGTCGATGGCGAAGTCGTGACTGGCGATCAACGCGGCGGCGACCTTGGCTTCCATACCGCCAATGTTCAAGCCCCCGTCGGTATGGCCACACCCTCAGATGGAGTCTATGCAGGTCGACTGAGCATCCTCGATGACGAAGGAGCCACTGGCGAAGGCTTCGTGGCCGCAATTTCCGTTGGTGCGAACACCACTTTCGCCGGAACCGAGCGTCGAATCGAAGCCCACTGCTTGGACCAGAGCGACCTCAACCTGTATGGCAAGAACGTGGGCGTTGAGTTCATTCAGCGCTTGCGCGACATGGTGACCTTTGATTCCGCCTATGCCTTGATCGCTCAGGTGGGGCAAGACATCGAACAAACCCGCACAGCAGTGAGTCAGTGACATGCCAATTTACGAGTACCGCTGTAACACGTGCGCCAGCGAGTTTGAGTTCCTGCAACTCCAGCGCGATGCCCCGGACCCGAAGTGTCCTGCCTGCAAAGCCGAAGGCGTACAACGGCTCATTTCGCGTTTAGGTTTGGCTGGCACAACTCCGCTGACCGGCGACGCCTTGTTTGATTCGGACAAGCTCACCTTTACTCAACGTCAAGGGCTCAAGGGCCGAGTTCCGCAAGCCGCCAAGGTGGCCTACAACAACATGCGCGCTGCTCGTCAGGCCGAAGGCAAAGAACTCACGCACACCCACCTCAGCGAAGAAGAGCTGGCCGAATTAGATCCCGATGACCCCTTGCGCCTTGAGCAAGGGCATTACCATGATGATGATCACGTTCACATTGTTGATGATGAACCCGAAGTCGCGCAGACCCCACAGTCGCCGAGCGCTTCGGACGTCGCTGACCACGATCACTAGGCAGGCCAGTAATGCCCACTTTGGGTAACGGATCGCTGATCGCCACGATCGTTCCGCTGGTGATGCTCTTTGGAGTTGCGTTCGTCGGTCGTGGTGGTAAGCAAACGTCAGTCCTGGTCGCCATTGCTCTCGCTTGGGGAATGGCCTCCACCTGGATTGTGCTGCCGTTCAATAATAGTTTTGCCGCCGCCTATGGCGTAACGGCAGTCATTGTCTATGGCGGTCCCTTGCAGGAAGAAATTGTGAAGGCATTAATCCTTCCCTTCCTGACCATTTCCAAACGCGTCTTTTGGTTTGTTGATGGAGCGATCTTGGGCTTGGCGGCGGGAACAGGATTTGCGATTCGAGAAAACTGGTTGTACCTAGCCAGCACTCGCGGTGATGCTTCCCTCGAGCTGGCAATTGCTCGCGTGACTTCGACGAACTTGATGCACGCTGGCACAACAGCCATCGTTGGTGCGGCGTTAGTCCTGACGCTGCGCCGCAATCCCATCGTTCGCATTGGTGTGGGCTTGGGCGCACTGGCCATTGCCGTCACCCTGCACTCCCTGTTCAACCGCTTAACGACCATTCCGGGTGAATCTGCTGCTGTCATTACGTTGGTAGGGATGGCCGTTTTCGGGATCGCCGCAGGAATCGTGGCGTTGGGCATTCCGTTGTCCAAGTCCTGGCTGCGCAAAGACTTGGAAGCTCGTGGCGCTAGCGAGAGCGAAATGATGGTGTTGGCTGGCGGACGTTCAGTGAGCGCCATCTTGGATGAGTTCGAACGTCGCTACGGCAGCGAGGCGACGCAAAAGGCCGAGGAATTGATCAAGCTCCAGCGCAAGTTGGCCATCGCTCGCAACTCGCAAGCAAAGCGACTGAGCGAGGATCAAATCAACACGCTGGAGCAGGAGCTTGATGAATTGCGTCGTGGGATCGGCATGTTCGCGATGATGTGGCTACGTACACACTTGCCTACCGATGCAGATGCGGACAGTTTGTGGTAAAGTCTTGATGGTCTGACTAGTGATGAACTCTCAGGCACAGATGACAAGCCGGGGGGCATGTGGGATCGATTGGCCTAGCGAGCCCACCGCGAATTTCAGGCAAACCCGCTACCCTTCAACAACAACAAACGTGACTAGGGACGGAAACCATGCTCTGCGCACAATGCGATGACTCTGCTCGCGGAACCTGTCGGTTCTGCGGTCGAGGCGTGTGCGCAACCCACCATTCCAACCTCCCGTTCGTGGTCACGCTGTTTGGCGTTCAGCCCCCACAAGCAATCGTCGTGGGTGGCACCTTGTGGTGTGGGGTGTGCCGACCACAGCCCGAGCCCATCGCTATGCCGGAGTTGAACCGATGACCGGGGGCATGTTCGATCGGCTCTCTGAACAAGTCGACAACCCAGACGAGTCGGGCGAGAAGTTCTCGATCGCTGACACCTTGGAGCTGCCTGACGATGAGCGAGCCTTGGTAGGCGTGGTGATTCGAGCCGGGTCACTCACGATTGCTGAACTAGCGGAGCAAGTGGGGTCGGGCGAAGACGAAGTGGCCAAGATGGTCGGCTCACTGAGCATGCGGGGCATGTTGATGCTGACCGAAGGCGTAGTCAGCCCCTCTCCGATGAAGAAGACGGCCCGCATCAAGCCAGGTGGCCTGTTTGACACGCTTGGCGACTTCTAGCCCGACCTAGGCCTAATTCGGGGGCAAGGCCGTGCCTGTCACGCCTGCCGGTATCCTTTACTAGTCGGCCTTGGGGCTGATGTGGGTTTTGTTACCTCCGTGATGCAAACCGGGGGACTCACCGTTTCCTTCGAAAGGCTCAACGTGCCATTAGAAAGTGCAGTTAAGAAGCAAATCATGACCGAGTACGGCACCTCCGAAGGCGACACTGGGTCTCCCGAAGTTCAAGTCGCCCTGCTGACGCAGCGCATCAACGACCTCACCGGTCACCTCAAGACTCACAAGCACGACCACCACTCACGTCGTGGCCTGTTGCTGCTCGTCGGCCAACGCCGTCGCCTGTTGCAGTACTTGGCCAAAAAAGACATCACGCGCTACCGCACGCTCATTGAGCGTCTTGGCCTGCGCCGCTAAATAGAGTTGTCACAGTTACACCTCTTAAGTAAGTCATCTATTAATCAGAGGTGATGCGGACCAGCTTGGTGCGCTCGGGTGACGGTCCTCGGTAGTGGCTTTCGGATGAAGAAACATCCGCGAGCCTCGATCGATGACCGCCAGATCCCACAGCACCACGTGAATTCGTGCGCCTCGCGTATGCGAAGGAGGGTTCCCAACGTGGGTTCCCAAATCTTTTCCGCTGACGCCGTTTTGGATAACGGCAAGTTCGGCACCCGCACCATCACTTTCGAAACCGGTCAATTGGCTCGCCAAGCTGCCGGTTCCGCCGTTGCTTACCTTGGCGACACCATGTTGCTCTCGGCAACCACGGCTGGCAAGAAGCCAAAGGATCAATTCGACTTCTTCCCGTTGACCGTTGACGTTGAAGAGCGTATGTATGCCGCTGGTCGCATCCCCGGTTCGTTCTTCCGTCGCGAAGGCCGTCCCTCCGAAGACGCGATCTTGACCTGCCGTCTCATCGACCGCCCGTTGCGTCCTTCCTTTGTCAAGGGATTGCGTAACGAAGTCCAGGTCGTCGTCACGGTCATGGCCTTGAACCCCGATGTCCTCTACGACGTCATCGCGATCAACGCCGCTTCCATGTCCACCCAGATTGCTGGCTTGCCTTTCTCTGGTCCCATCGGTGCAACGCGTGTTGCGTTGATCGAGGGCCAGTGGGTGGCATTCCCCACGCACACCGAACTCGAGCGCGCCACCTTTGACATGGTCGTTGCTGGTCGCATCGTCGAGGACGACGTCGCGATCATGATGGTCGAGGCTGAAGCCACCGAGCACACCTGGAACCTGGTCAAGAACGAAGGCGCTGTTGCTCCGACTGAAGAAGTCGTCGCACAGGGCCTCGACGCTGCCAAGGGCTTCATTCGCATCTTGTGTGAAGCACAGTCCAAGGTTGCCGCTCAGGCATCCAAGCCCACTGGCGATTTCCCGGTGTTCTTGGACTACCAAGACGACGTCTTGGCCGCAGTTACCGCTGCTGTCAACGACGAGACCGCCAAGGCATTGACGATCGCTGACAAGCAAGAGCGCGAAAGCACTCTTGATGCGATCAAGGAAAAAGTTGTCGGATCTCTTTCGGCCCAGTTCGAAGGTCGCGAGAAGGAAATCAGCCCAGCCTTTAAGTCATTGAGCAAGCAGTTGATGCGTACTCGCGTTCTGCGCGACAAGATCCGCATCGATGGCCGTGGCCCAACAGACATCCGTGAGTTGTCGGCTGAAGTCGAAGTCTTGCCTCGCGTCCACGGTTCGGCATTGTTCGAGCGCGGCGAAACCCAGATCATGGGTGTGACCACGTTGAACATGTTGCGCATGGAGCAGCAGCTCGACACCCTCTCGCCTGAAACGCGCAAGCGTTACATGCACAACTACAACTTCCCGCCATATTCAACGGGCGAGACTGGTCGCGTGGGTTCACCCAAGCGTCGCGAAATCGGTCACGGTGCTCTCGCAGAGCGCGCCTTGGTTCCGGTTTTGCCAACGCGTGAAGAGTTCCCTTACGCCATCCGTCAGGTCTCCGAAGCCTTGGGCTCCAACGGTTCCACCTCGATGGGTTCGGTGTGTGCGTCAACGCTGGCACTGCTCAACGCTGGTGTTCCGCTGCGTGCACCTGTTGCCGGTATCGCCATGGGTCTGATCAGCGACACCGTTGATGGCAAGACCGAATACATCGCGATCACCGACATCCTCGGTGCCGAAGACGCCATGGGCGACATGGACTTCAAGGTCGCTGGTACCTCTGAGTTCGTCACTGCCTTGCAACTCGACACCAAGCTCGACGGCATTCCTGCCTCGGTCCTGGGTGACGCGTTGGCACAGGCCAAGGGTGCGCGTCTTGCCATCCTTGATGTGATGGCCGGTGCGATCAACACACCAGACGAAATGTCTGAGTTGGCTCCTCGCATCATCTCGGTCAAGGTTCCGGTCGACCAAATCGGTGCAGTCATCGGTCCTAAGGGCAAGATGATTAACCAGATTCAAGACGAGACCGGCGCTCAGATCTCGATCGAGGACGACGGCACGATCTACATCGGTGCAGTTAATGGCACCGCCGCTGAAGCCGCTCGCGCGATGATCAACGCGATTGCTAACCCGCAGATGCCGGAAATTGGCGAGCGTTACCTGGGCACGGTCGTCAAGACCGCCGCCTTCGGTGCTTTCGTTTCGCTGATGCCTGGTAGGGATGGCTTGCTCCACATCTCGCAAATCCGCAAGATCGTCGGCGGCAAGCGCGTGGAGAACGTCGAAGACGTCCTCAAGATCGGCCAGAAGGTGCAAGTCGAAATCGCTGAGATCGATGATCGCGGAAAGCTGTCGTTGATCCCTGTTCTCGACGAAGCGGCAGCAACTGAGTCGGCCGACGCCTAACAGTGGTTAAGCCCGCCTACGAACAAACACCCGGTACCACCGTCACCTTGCTCAAAGGTGCCGGTGGTTCCGTGCGTCGTACGGTCCTTCCCGGTGGAATTCGCATCATCACCGAGGCCATGCCCGACGTTCGCTCGGCCGCCTTTGGCGTCTGGGTGGGCGTGGGCTCGCGTGATGAGACCCCGATCCAAGCCGGCGCTTCACACTTCCTCGAGCACTTGTTGTTCAAGGGCACGGATTCGCGCTCAGCGTTAGATATTTCCTCATCGGTGGAATCCGTTGGTGGCGAAATGAATGCGTTCACGGCCAAAGAGCTGACCTGTTTTTATGCTCGCGTCCTGGATACCAACTTGCCGATGGCCATTGAGGTCATCACCGACATGATGACCTCGTCTTTGGTGCGTACCGCTGATGTTGATGGCGAACGCAATGTCGTACTCGAGGAAATGGCCATGCGCGACGACGATGCGTCGGACTTGGTCCACGATGAATTCGCGAGCGCGCTGTTGGGGGATACCCCGGCCGGCCGGCCCATCATCGGTTCACTGGAATCCATCACCAACATGTCCCGCCGAGTGGTGCACGGTTACTACAAGCGTCGCTACTTGCCCCAAGACATGGTTTTTGCCGCTGCCGGCAACCTTGATCACGCCACCGTGGTTCGCCAGATAAAGAAAGCGTTGGCCGGTAGCGGGATGCTCGAGGGCGATGCCCGTCCATCCGGTCCGCGGGCCAGCGGTTTGATCAAGCCCGGCAAGCCTGGGGCTCGTTTGATCAAGCGCGATAGCGAACAAGTCAATGTCGTCCTCGGTGTTCCCAGCATCAACCAGTCCGATGATCGCCGGTACGCCATGAACGTGCTCAACGCGGTGTTGGGTGGGGGGATGTCGAGTCGGTTGTTCCAGGAAGTGCGCGAAAAGCGCGGCCTGGCGTATTCGGTCTACAGCTACAACCAGTCGTTCGCTGATGCGGGAGCCTTCGGTGTCTATGCCGGTTGCCCACCCAAGCGCTTTGACGATGTCGTCGAGATTTGTCGCCAGCAACTTGATCTGATCAAGGCCAACGGCGTGACCCAAGACGAACTTGATCGCAACAAGGGACAAGTGCGTGGCGGCATGGTGTTGAGTTTGGAAGATTCTGGTTCGCGCATGTCACGTATCGGTCGGGCCGAATTGGTCTACGGCGAACTAAAATCCGTTGACGAACTCTTGCGTCGCATTGACGCGGTGACGGTCAAGGATGTGGCCGACCTCGCGGCCCAGGTGCTCGATGCACCCTTGAGCATCGCTGCGGTTGGCCCCTTTGATTCGGTTGCTCAGTTGCGGCGCGCCGTTTCTTAAGCCGTTCTGCCCGAGGCTGCGACTAGATTGGGTGTTTAAGGAGGAAACATGACCCGCGTTGCTGTTGTTGGTGCCTCTGGGCGCATGGGTGCTCAGGCCATGGCTGCTGTGCAAGCCGCAGATGACCTCGAGTTGGTGGCAGCCATTGATCTGCCCGACACTGTGGCGTCCCTGGTGGATGCCAAGCCCGACGTGGTCATTGAATTCACCCACCCCGACGCGGTCATGGGCAACCTTGAGTTCTGCATTGCGCAGGGGTATCACACCGTGGTCGGCACGAGCGGTTTCGATGAGGCTCGCTATAACCAAGTACGCACCTGGTTGGCTGCTAGCCCAAAAACCGCCTGCTTGATCGCCCCCAACTTTGGTATCGGCGCAGTGTTGATGATGAACTTTTCGGCAAAGGCCGCGCCGTACTTTGAGTCCGTAGAAATCATCGAGTTGCATCACCCCGATAAGGCTGATGCACCATCTGGCACTGCTCGCCAAACAGCCATCGGCATTGCCCAAGCGCGTTCGGCTGCGGGCACTTCACCGGCTCCCGACGCAACAGTGACCGCACTTGATGGTGCTCGCGGTGCGGTCGTGGATGGCGTGCCTATTCACTCGTTGCGCATTCGTGGATTGGTTGCACACCAAGAAGTCATCCTCGGTGGAGTGGGGGAGACCCTGACCATCCGTCACGACTCCTTGGATCGCGAATCCTTCATGCCCGGCGTGCTGTTGGCGGCCCGCAATGTCGGCGCAACCCCTGGTCTGACGATCGGCATCGACGCCCTGCTGGGCCTTTAGTCCCACCCCGCCATCCATTGGCCATCTGAGTCAATGGAGCAAGCACTAACCCGCTCCCGTGATTGCGGAGTTGGCTCAGATGGCCACGCTGTGTTGCAGGTGTCTCACACGCTGGCCTAGGGCTCGAGACTAGTATTGGTGCACGCCCTTCCCCGGCGCTTCATTGTTTCTTCAGCATTTTCATGACCGGGAGTTCGCGTGAGTTCGGCATCAGATCAGATCACTTTCCGCAGTGACGTCACGGTGGAATTGGTCAAACATTCCGCATCGGATTCTGATGTGGTGTTTGCTGCCCGTGTCTCCACTGTTGGCGAAACCTCGCTTACCAGCGTGGACGCTGATGCCTCCGAATCCAAGGGTTTGATTTCCTTTTTGATGCGGGAGCGTCACGGCAGTCCGTTTGAGCACTCCGTGTTCACGTTCTACGTGCAGGCCCCGATCTTTGTCTGGCGCGAGCACATGCGTCACCGCATGACCTCGTACAACGAAGAAAGCGGTCGCTATCGCGTCCTCGACCCGATTTTTTATGTGCCGAACGAAGAGCGCAAGCTCATTCAAATCGGTAAGGCTGGTGCCTACGACTTCGTTGATGGCACCCCGGAGCAGTACGAAACCGTGGATGCTGCGGTACGCGAATCGGTGAGTGTGGCTTACGCCCAGTACCAGCGCATGCTTGAAGCCGGGGTGGCCCGCGAAGTTGCTCGTGCCGTCCTGCCGGTCAATATCTATTCCTCGGCCTATGTGACGATGAACGCCCGCGCGATGATGAACTTCTTGTCGTTGCGTCGCAAGTCCGAGGGCAGCACGTATCCCTCCTACCCGCAGCGCGAAATCGAGATGGTGGCGGAGAAGTACGAGGATGTTTTTGCTGAGCTCATGCCCATCACGCATGCTGCCTTTGTTGCCAATGGGCGCGTTGCGCCGTAATGAACCGGTAGGTTGAGTTCTATGTCAGACCCCCGAGCCAACGCGCCGTTTGGTCGTTTGCTGACCGCGATGGTCACGCCCTTTGATGCCCAGGGCGCCGTGGACCTCAACGCTGCTCAAGCGTTGGCGACGCGGTTGATCGATCAGGGTCAAGACGGTCTGGTCATCAACGGCACTACCGGCGAAGCACCCACGACCACTGATGCCGAAAAGTCTGCCTTGATTCGTGCCGTGGTTGAAGCCGTGGGGGACCGCGCAACGGTGGTGGCCGGCGTGGGTACCAACGACACCGCGCACACTCTCGAACTCTCGCGCCAGGCCCAGGCCGCGGGCGCTAACGGATTGCTCGTAGTCACGCCGTATTACAACAAGCCTCCGCAGGCTGGCTTGATTCAACACTTCACGGCTGTTGCCGATGCCACTGATTTAGATGTGTTGCTCTATGACATCCCCGCGCGCACGTCGTTGGCCATTGCTGATGACACCTACAAAGCATTAGCCCAACACCCACGCATTGTGGGAAGTAAGGACGCAACGGCCGACACCGAACGGGCAGCGGTGTTAATACGCGAGACCGGCCTTGCGTGGTACTCCGGTGATGACGCGGTGAACTTGCCGTTCTTCTCCATCGGAGCGGTAGGAACGATCAGCGTGACCGCCCATGTGGTGGGAACGCAGATGAAAGCACTGCACGATGCATTCCTGGCCGGCGATGTTGCCAAGGCCAGCGCAGTTCACCAAGCCTTGATGCCGGTGTTCGTTGGAATCTTCCGAACTCAAGGTGCAATCTTGACCAAGGCCGCTCTCGACATGCTCGGATTTGCTGGCGGTGGCGCATTGCGCTTGCCGTTGGTTGAAGCCACAGCTGCTGAGCGCGCTCAACTACTCATTGATCTTCGCGAAGGCGGAGTTGAAGGACTTCCTGACTAATGATTTATCCCCATATGGGATTATGCACA
>CAMCVY010000053.1 GCA_945881995.1 Bifidobacterium breve
CGGAGCGGAAAGTTCGGCGAGACACGTCAAAGGCAACAGCTAAGTGGGTGGGCTGTTCATCGCGCACCGTGTTGATCAACATCGACAAGAAGCCGTAAACGGCGTTGGTGGTTACCCCGCTAGCAGTGGCAAAGTTCTCTGGGGGCAAGGCATAAAAAGCGCGGTACGCCATGGAGTGACCATCGAGAAGGAGCAATCGAGGCTTGGCTTCAGTCACGCTCATCATCCTAAGGTTGAGTGGAGACAACGATGGCTGGCTGCCAAGCCGGTTCATCAAGGCGTGTGAAGGTGCCAAAGCCAATCGGGGCTTGAAGCACTTGACCAAACGAGTTGAAGCGGATTCTCCCGGTCAGACCCACAGCGTTGGTCTTACTGATCGCGACCACCATGGCCTTGCGGCGTTGCCCACTCGTTGCGGATGTGGACGTGAAAACCCGATCGGTCAAGAGTTGGTTAATCATCAGGTTGGCCGCATCGGTTCCAGCCGCGGCATACAAACCCGGGGGCGACACTTCAGGTGACCCTGCCGTTGGCGTTGGTGTGGCCGATGGTCTAAACCCGGGTAACGACTCAGGAACGGCACCGACGGTTGAGAACTGCACACCCGCCCACGCCACAGGATCACTTTGGGCTGCTTCGTCTAGCGCGATCGAACCTGCGGTCAAAAACGGCACTCGTGGAAGCTTCAGCGATGCCCGTAAGGCCAACGCATCGTCAGGCTGCCCGTAAAACACAATGCGCTCAGGTTTGGTCTGCCGGATCCGCGCAAGAACAGCAGCAGTGGGCGGCGTCTGGCTGGCTCGAGCAATGATGAGTGTCGTCAACCGAACGTCTTTACCCAATCCTTGAGCAAGGCTTCGCCCAACGAGACGATTTTCCAGCTGACCATCCGTGATCAGAACCACCGATGTGGCCTTACCGCGACTGACCCATCGACTGGTGGCGGTTCCCTGGTTGACATCAAGTGCGCACAACCTAAAGAAGGTTTGAAAGGCCCTGCGCGCTGGTTGGCCACGCGTGGTGAGTGTGGTTGCCCCTCCACCTGGGGCCACCATCGCGATCCCTGCGTTGTTAACAATGGGTTGAACGCTTTCATTAACGAGCGAATTCACACTGCCAATGAGACCAACCACCGCGGCATCATCGGTAAGTCGGGTGGTCTGTTGTTGTCCCACTGACGACTCGCCACGATCGTCGAGCGGCATGACCATTAGTTCAATGCCCGCCTTATCAAGGGCCGCTTGACGCTGCTCCACCGCCAACTCCACCGCTCGCAACAATCCACGACCTTGAGTGGCTTGGGCGCCGGTCAATGGCGCCAGAACTGCGATCTTGCGCACCGTCTTGGATGTTGTAGCCGTGGGTTCGGCTAGCCGACCCGGCTCGGTGGGGGCGCCACAGCCGGCCACCGGCGCCACAAACCCCACCATAGCCAGGATCAACGCGCTACGCGAGAGCGCTTGAGGCATCACGAGATATCTCCAGACCCGGCATCAGCCTCGTCAACGACAACCTGAGCCACATCCTTCATGGACACGCGGCGATCCATGGCGGCCTGCTGAATCCATCGAAAGGCTTGCGGTTCAGTCATCGTGAACTTGGCGATCAAGATTGACTTGGCCCGCTCAACGAGCTTGCGAGCTTCAAGGGTCTGCTCAAGATCGGCGACTTCCTTACGTAACTCCTGCATCTGATCGTAGCGAGCGAGGGCAATGTCAATCGCCGGAAATAGATCCTGCGGTGTAAACGGCTTGACTAGGTACCCCATCGCACCAGCTTCCACGGCTCGTTGCACCAACGAGCGCTGACTAAAAGCAGTGAGCAACAAAACGGGTGCTACATCTGCACCGATAATCTCTTCGGCGGCGCTGATGCCGTCAAGGATGGGCATCTTGACATCCATGATGACCAGATCAGGGCGCAGTTCATTTGCCAACTCCACCGCGCGTCGGCCGTCGCCAGCCTGGCCAACAACATCGAAGCCCGCGCCCGACAGCATTTCAATCAGGTCCATCCGAATGAGGGCTTCGTCCTCTGCGACAACGATTCTTCGCGCGGTGCCATCGTCGGCTGACCATGCCTGTTCACTACTCACAGGGTTCAGGGTAGTCTGATCAGGCACCAGCCCCGGTAGCCCAACGGCAGAGGCAACGGATTCAAAACCCGTCCAGTGTGAGTTCAAATCTCACTCGGGGTACCACCACTACTCGCTAGGCGGAATTTCCCCAGCGGGAGTCTGCGCCACCATCGCTTCGCGACCCTCCGGAAGCATGGGTTTGAGGTCAATGATCCTAGAGAGCAGCCCGTTGATAAATCGCGGTGAATCGTCGGTTGAAATCTGAGTCGAGAGCTCTACTGCTTCGCTAGCGACTACCGCATCGGGTACGTCGGCTTGCCAAAGAATTTCAAAAACACCAATACGGAGCAGATTGCGATCCACGACCGGCATCCGATCCAGTGCCCAGCCTTCGGCGTGGGTGAGGAGTAGTTCGTCAATGCGCTCAAGGTGCTCGTGCACCCCTTCGACCAACTCCACGGTGTAGGGATTGATCGAATCACGGGCGGCAAGGCGCTCGGCTACGAGTTCAGCGAGCACTTCTCGCGAGTCCACCCCGCGAACGTCAGCTGCGTAAAGAGCATCGAGGGCCCGTTTTCTGGCTTTAGTTCGGGCTGTCATGCCATCAACCTGAAATTCGGCCGAGGTAGCTACCGTCGCGAGTATCAACCTTCACGCGTTCGCCCGTGGTGATGAACAACGGCACCTGGATCTCAGCACCGGTCTCTACGGTTGCGGGCTTGGTTCCACCGGTGGAGCGATCACCCTGCATGCCAGGCTCGGTATACGTCACCTCAAGTTCAACGGTCACAGGAAGCTCAACGTAGAGCGGATTTCCTTCGTGCAAGGCCACAATTGCCTTCTGGTTTTCCAGCAGCCATTTGGAGTTTTCGCCCACGACCTGGGTTGAAATGTTGATCTGATCGAAGGAATCCAAGTCCATGAAGATGTAGTCGTCGACATCCTTGTAGAGGTACTGCATGTCGCGCTTATCAACGTTGGCTGTCTCGACGCGAACGCCCGCATTGAATGTCTTGTCAACCACCTTGCCGGAGAGCACATTCTTGAGCTTGCTGCGCACAAAGGCGCCACCCTTGCCAGGCTTGACGTGCTGGAAGTCGATAACGGTCCAGAGTTGACCATCAATGTTTAGGACCAGACCATTTTTCAGGTCGTTACTGGTGGCCATAGGTAATCCTGACTCCTATACAGATATTTCAACGAATTCACGTGTGCCCGTGGTCAATGACTCGTAGCCGTTGGAGGTAACCAGCACCGTGTCTTCAATTCGCACTCCGCCCACGCCAGGAAGGTAAATCCCCGGCTCAACCGTGACCACAAAGTGCTCGCCTAGTGTACCGGCGCTTGATGATCCCAACAGTGGCGGCTCGTGGATTTCCAGACCTAATCCATGACCCGTGCCGTGAACATATCTATCGGCAAAACCTGCAGAGGCGATGACCTCGCGAGCCAATTGATCAATGTCACTAGCCGCAACACCTGGAGCAAGTCCGGCCATGGCCGCGGATTGCGCTCGTGCGACCACATCGTGGATGTCCATCAGATCCGGTGATGCTGATCCCAACACGACGGTTCGCGACAGATCAGCGCAGTAGCCGCCAACCGAAGCACCGACATCACAAAGGACCACGTCCCCGCGAACTAGCGCACGCTCACCAGGCTTGTGATGCGGGATTGCTGCGTTCTCCCCGATCGCAACTATCGGATCGAAGGCCAGCCCGTCGGCCCCGCGATCCATCGCCGCTGAACTAAAAATCCGAGCAAGCTCGCGTTCAGTGATCCCAACCCGAACCGCATCAAGAGTGGTGTGCAACGCCGATTCAGTCAGACGGCACGCTTGGCGAATGTAATCAAGTTCCTGCGCATCCTTGACCATACGCAGCGACTCGATCAGGCCAGATGTCGCCACAACATCCACCCCCAGCTCACTCATTCGAGCGTGCTGGTTCCACGACACGTGGTCACCTTCACACCCAACCTTTTCCACGTGCGCAGTCCGGACAATGTCCAATAGCGCAGCGCTGTAATCCCGCGTCTGCACTACTTCACAATCGCCGGCTTGTATCCCTGCTTGCTGCACGTAGCGCCCATCGGTTGCCAGCACCACGCGATCGTGAGTAATCAGCAGTGCGCCGGCCGATCCGTCGAATCCACAGAGATACCTGACGTTCACGGGATGCGTAATCAGTAAGGCCGAACAGCCAGCATCGGCAGCTCGTGCGAGTGCTAGATCACGTCGGTGTTGCCACGTCACGCGATTCAGCCTGACAAAGAGGCAAGTGCTCGCAGGGCCAAGACGTAGGAGTCCACGCCAAAACCGGCGATGGTCCCTGTCGCCACGGCAGAAATCACCGACGTGTGGCGAAATTCCTCGCGAGCGGCCGGATTCGAGATATGCACCTCGATAAGCGGCGTGGTCATCATGGCGCAGGCATCGCGCAACGCGTAGGAGTAATGGGTAAACGCAGCAGGATTGAGAATCACGGGCCTGCGCGTATCAATGGCTTCGTGAATCCAATGCACCAAGTCTGTTTCTGAATCGCTCTGGCGTACTTCAATAGAGATCCCGAGCAGAGCCGCCTGTGCATCTAATTGGGTGACCAGCTGATCGTAGGTAGTGCCGCCGTAGATTTCGGGCTCGCGTGAACCAAGGCGGCCCAGGTTCGGACCGTTGAGTACAAGGACGGGCTCCACAACAAGCCTTTCGTTCGTCAGGTCAATCCGCGTTTTTCTATTGTGGACTAGAAACGGCAAGAAAAGCCGCTTCCAGCGCGTCTGAGGCTGGATTATTTACGGCTGCAGGCTGTGCAACACCCGAGAGCAACACAAAGCGCATCACAGCACCGCGAGCTTTCTTGTCGATGCGCATCGTCGCCAGCAAGTCGTCCCACGAGCCCGAACCCGCGTAGGAAATAGGCAATCCCAGCGTGGTCAAGATCGCGCGGTGACGGTTGACGTCGTCTAACGAGAGCAGACCGAGAGCCTGTGCCAACTCCGCGGCGAAGATCATCCCCACTGATACGGCATGGCCATGTCGCCACGAGTAACTCTCCACTTTTTCTATCGCGTGCGCGAACGTGTGGCCGTAATTCAAGATTTCTCTGCTCAGACCCGAGGTGGCTGACTCCCGCAGGTCTGCAGCAACAACCTCGGCTTTGACGGCAATCGCGCGCGTGATCAATTCCTCGCACACCGACGACGACGGATCCAAGGCTCCCAACGGGTCGGCCTCGATCAAATCCAAGATCACTGGATCGTGAATCCACCCAGCTTTAACAATTTCGGGCAATCCAGCGCGGTGTTCTTCGATCGGCAGGCCGGCCAACACATCGAGGTCAACCAGGACGCCGCGTGGCTCATGGAATGCCCCCACCAAGTTCTTGCCCACCGCAGTATTGATGCCCGTTTTGCCTCCGACTGCCGCATCGACCATGGCCAAAGTCGTTGTAGGTACATGAACCACATCAATCCCGCGCAGCCAGCTAGCCGCTACAAACCCCACGAGGTCGGTGGTGGCTCCCCCACCGACGGAAACAACGGCGTCACTGCGCGTGAAACCGGCCTGCCCCAAGACATCCCAGCACGAGGACAGTGTTTCCACCGTCTTGGCGGCTTCCGCATCGGGCAACGGCGTAGCCACAACAATCAAACCCTGGCTAGTGAGTTGGTCCACAACCTGCGACGCCAGCACCTGGACTGCAGGAGCGAAAAAGACACCTACACGCGTTGTACCTTCGCGCAACAACGAGCCGATTTCGCCCACGACTGAGCGACCGATGATGACGGAGTACGGCTGCTCTGTCTCCACTTCAATGGTGGTGGCCATCACTTCGCTCCCATCTGCGTTTCGATCAAGTCGGCAACTTCGTCTGGACTCAAACTACTGGTGTCCACGGTCCACAGCGCGACACTGGCGTAGTGCTCGGCGCGCTCGGACAACAAGTTCATGAGTTGGCCTCGAACATTGCCCAGCAAGAGCGGACGATCGCGATTCAAGCCAATGCGCGCGGCGGCATGCGTGGCATCCACCGTCAGGTAAGCAACGGGCTGTCCTCGCAACAGTGATCGCGTGCCCTCGTTCAGCACTGACCCACCACCCAACGACAAGACTCCATCATGTGCAGCCAGAGTGGCCGAGACGACAGCCACTTCTAAGTCGCGAAAGGCGGGTTCGCCCTGGGTGATGAAAATGTCGGCGACTGATAAACCAGCTTCGGCCTCAATCAACACATCGGTATCGGCAAAAGTGACACTCCAACGCTGGGCGAGCAGTTGGCCCACGGTGGTCTTGCCTGCACCTGGGGCACCGACGAGAACGAGCCGGGGACTCATCGAATGATGAGGTTGTCGAGGTAACTACGGAGGTTGCGCTCCACCTCACGAACCGAGTCGCCACCAAACTTCTCTAAAGCGGCGTCGGCTAGGACGAGCGCCACCATGGCTTCAGCAACCACGCCAGCTGCTGGCACAGCGCACACATCGGATCGCTGGTGATTGGCCTTGGCGGCCTCACCAGTGGCTACATCAATGGTTGACAGAGCGCGCGGAACAGTCGAAATCGGCTTCATGGCGGCTCGAACGCGCAACACTTCGCCAGTGGTCATGCCACCCTCAGTGCCGCCCGCACGACCAGAGAGTCGACGCACGCCCTGATCGGTGTTTTCGATCTCGTCGTGAGCCTGTGAGCCGCGGCGTTGAGCCGAGGCAAAACCATCTCCCACTTCGACACCCTTGATGGCTTGAATGCCCATCAACGCAGCGGCCAACTTCGCATCAATGCGTCGGTCGCTGTGCACGTAACTGCCCAGGCCAGGTGGCAGTCCGTAAACCACGACCTCGACAACACCACCCAAGGTGTCACCATCCTTTTGAGCCGCATCGACTTCTGCGATCATGGCTTGTTCAGTGTCTGGATCAATACAGCGCACGGGGCTTTGGTCAACGGCATCCAACTGATCCGGACCAGGAATGACGCCATCGGGTGTCTGCACTGAACCAAGACCCACTACGTGACTTAGGATCGTGACACCGAGAGCTTGGGCGAGGAATTGCCGAGCGAATTCACCAACGGCAACGCGAGCGGCCGTTTCGCGAGCGCTTGCGCGTTCAAGGACCGGTCGGGCGTCATCAAATCCGTACTTTTGCATCCCGACCAAGTCGGCGTGACCTGGACGCGGACGCGTCAAGGGAGCGTTGCGGGCCTGAGCCGCTAGTTCGTCAGCATCTACAGGGTCAGCGGACATCACGGTGGTCCACTTCGGCCATTCACTATTGGCTACATCGACGGCGAGGGGCCCGCCCATCGTTAATCCATGACGAACACCGCCCTGGAAGGTGACGAGGTCCTTTTCAAAGGCCATACGCGCGCCACGGCCGTAGCCGAGTCGTCGACGAGCCAGCGCATCGGCCACCACATCAGTGGTGATTTCTACCCCTGCCGGCAATCCTTCAAGGATGCCAACCAGTGCCGGTCCATGGGATTCCCCAGCCGTAATCCAACGCAACATGTACTTATCTTCCCACGGTCGGGCGATTCATGAACCGTTGGGACACGCGGCCCACACCATCCATTGCCGTTCCGTAAACCACTGGAACGGGGCAGGTTCTACTTCGTCAGGGTGCGAACATCCCCGACGCACAGTGGCACCGACTGAGTACCAAACAAGACACCGGCACATTGTGTTCCGAAAATCCCGTACACCTTGAAGTCACTAGCGAAGGTTTCACCCACCTTGGCGGTGTAGGACGTGCCGTCAACTTTCACAGTCGCTGAGGTCGGATCCAATGACACCATCTCTAACGTCACTCCACCACTAGCGGCCGGAGGAGCAGCGGGAACCGAAATCGTTGGGGCGTCAACTTGCGAAGATCCAGCCTTGACCGGCGCAAACGGATTACGACCGATGGTCACTCCCGGATCCACGGCGACAGCATCTTGCACAGGGGCAGGTGCAGCATTTGCCGCTGGTTGCCGTGCCGGAACTACGAGCCCAAGATCCTCACCTGAGGAAGAAGGAGCCAAGAAGAGGAAGTACACGCCAGCTAATGCAGCGACAACCACTGCACCGACAGCGGCGATGATCAACGGGCGTCGACTGCGTTCTGGTTCTTCGTAACCAGAGGCAAAGTCAGCGACCGGCTCAGCAAGCGCAACATTGTTCCTCGCCATGATGTGAACTCCTACTGGTTATTCGTCGGGGGGGCTGGACCACTGTCGGTCGAGCCTGTCGGGGCTTGTGACGTAGCAGTTGCTGCCTTAGGAGCCATAAAGGCCAAGGTGGACAACTCCATTTGCAAATCCGTGGACGCGGTGGACCCACCGGTGACCCCTACTGCACTGGCCAAGGACACGTTGACTTCTTGCACGGCCAAGGCCCGTTGCAGGGTCTCTAGCCGGTTCAAGAAGGTCGTCAGTTCGGTGTAGCTACCGATCACCGTGATCTTGATCGGGATCTGTTGCACGTTTGACGCGGTTCCGGTGCCCGATGGCGTAGTTCCGCTTGATGGGGTCGTGCCTGCCGATCCAGCCGTGGCGGAACTCTTTGCTTCAGCCAGGGGCTGTGGATTAGCGGGGGCAAGAGCCACCAACTCCACACCCGTCGACTTTGCCAAATCGGTCAGCGATCGAACCAATGAAGGCAAGTTTGGGGTTGTGGGAATTTGTTGACGAATCGTGTCCAAGACCGCCTGTTGCTTCGGCAAGTCCTGCTGCTGAGCCTTCAGGTTAGCGATCTTGGCCTGCAAGGACTGGTTGGCAGCTTCCTGCGTCGCGGTTTGGTCCTTCAAGGCCGAGGCCTGACTGCGACGTGGCTGAACGAACAGCATCATGCCGACGACCAAAACCACAATGGCGACGAGTGCCGTTCCAATAGTCCACTGACGAGACTTAGTCATTACTTACTCGCCTTCTGTGTGAACCGGCCGGACTTAGCTTCATCTGTCACCGTCACCGAGGCGCTAAAGGTCACGAGGTTCTTCGCATCTGCACCAGTGGACTTCGTCGCGTTGGTGAAGTAGGGGTCGATGTAGCCCTTTTGCTTAGCCAACGAATCCAAGAAGGTCGCGATGTTCTTACTCGATGAGGCCTGACCTTCAAAACTCACCGTGGCGATTCCGGTGGCCCCCAGTGCACTGGTGACCGGTGCTCCAGGGTCCTGGCGGATCGTCATAGAGGTCAATCCCACGTTGCGCGGGATGGTCAAGCTCAAGTCGCCCAAATAGGTCGACCAGCGCACTTCATTGCCCATAGCTGAGCTCAATTGGGCTTGCGCGGATTGCACTTCGGCGAAAACCTTCGGAACATCGGTGAACTGACTCACCTGGTTTTGCAAACTCGTTCCGCTGGCTTGCGCATCGGCAAGTTCATTTTGGGCTGCAGAGACTTGGAAGCTGACGACCACAGCAGCAAGAATCACCACAACAAAGACACCAATGATGGAAGCGGCCATGATGCGCTTCATTTGGTCCA
>CAMCVY010000054.1 GCA_945881995.1 Bifidobacterium breve
GCCTTAACTGCAACTGCGTTGAACAGTCCGCGGATCTTGTTCACGACCAGCGTCGACAACGCTTCGCCATCAATGTCTTCCGCGATAATCAACAGCGGCTTGCCCGACTGAGCAACCTTTTCAACAACGGGAAGCAGGTCAGCGATAGCGGAGATCTTGCCGTTAACCAACAAGATGTAGCCATCATCGATAACCGCTTCCATGCGCTCTGCATCGGTGACGAAGTAAGGCGAGATGTAGCCCTTGTCGAACTGCATGCCTTCAGCAAATTCGAGTTCCACACCAAAGGTGTTGGACTCGTCGACCGTGATGACGCCTTCTTTGCCGACCTTGTCCATGGCCTCAGCGATGGTGTTACCGATCTCGGCATCCTGGGCTGACAGCGTGGCAACCTGGGCGACTTCTTCGCGGCCACTGACGGGGCGGGCCAGTTCAAGCAAACGAGCACTCACTGCTTCGACGGCCTTGTCCATACCGCGCTTAAGCGGAGTGGGCTGGGCGCCGGCTGCGACGTTGCGCAGGCCTTCGCGGACGAGTTCCTGGGCCAAAACGGTGGCGGTGGTGGTTCCATCACCGGCGACGTCATTGGTCTTGGTGGCGACTTCTTTGACCAACTGGGCGCCGAGGTTCTCAAACGGGTCATCGAGCTCAATCTCGCGAGCGATGGTGACACCGTCATTGGTGATGGTGGGCGCACCCCACTTCTTGTCCAGGACAACGTTGCGACCCTTCGGGCCAAGCGTGACCTTGACGGCATCAGCGAGCTTGTTGACACCGCGCTCTAGGGAGCGACGAGCATGCTCATCAAATTCCAAAATCTTTGCCATGGGGACCTCTCCGTTGTGTTGCCCTAACGCAGACCGCCCTGGTCCCTTGGGGACTCAGGGCGAGACTGCATGCGATTGCTCGCACTGGTGGTGCGGATTAAGTGATGACTACTTGTTGACGATGGCCAAGACGTCGCGTGCCGACAAGATCAGGCATTCCTGACCGTCGTACTTGACTTCAGTGCCGCCGTACTTGCTGTAAACGACGATGTCGCCTTCAGAAATATCCAACGGGATGCGCTTACCGTCTTCGAAGCGACCAGGTCCGACCGCTAGGACTTTGCCCTCTTGAGGCTTTTCCTTAGCGGTGTCTGGAATGACCAGACCGGATGCGGTGGTCTGCTCGGCCTCGAGAGGCTGAACCAAGACGCGGTCTTCAAGCGGCTTAATGGAAACCGACACTGTGCTGCTCCCCCTTCAAGGGATCATCAATGTTTAGGGACTGTGACAAGGCCGGTGCAACTGGCCTGTCACGTGGTTTCGCCACGGGGCGAGAACCGGTCAGAGCATACGGTGGGCGTTAGCACTCCGTCAACTCGAGTGCCAGCCTACCGGTGCGAGAGAGTGGGGTCATGAGCCAGCCCCCCACCCTGCTGTCGGCGGCTGGACGAGCCCTGGTTGACCAGTTCTTCCCATACAACCCATCCACTGTGATGGCCGCCAGCCAGGCCGCCCGCGCCAGCCACGACGGCGATCTCGTGGCCGCGGCCATGACCCAAGCCAAGCTGCGCACACGCGCTGTTGAACGCTTGGGCCCGCAAGCCCAACACCTGTGGTTTACCGCCGACGGCCTCGAGCAAGCAACACGACCCACCGTCGCCGCGTTACGCGCAGCGCACTTTGTCGCCAGTGGCGCACACCGCATCGCGGACTTGGGATGTGGTGTGGGTTTTGATGCGATCGCGTTCGCCCAAGCTGGCATGTCTGTCATTGCCCTTGAACGCGACGAAACCACCGCCGAATATGCACGCGCCAACATCGCCGAGCTTGGTCTGTCCGAAAGCGTTGAAGTGTTAAACGCTGACGCAGTTTCTTTTGATGCACTAGCCCACGGCTGCGATGCCACTTTCGTCGATCCAGCTCGCCGACTTAACGGTCAACGTGTGAAGGATCCTGCAAAGTGGAGTCCGTCGTGGTCCGATGCGCTTCGCTTGGCCACCGCAACTCCGATGGGTTGTCTCAAAGTCGCACCAGGAATCGATCATGCCCTGCCACCCCTTGGCGCGACCACATCCTGGATCAGTGACGGTGGTGATTTGGTCGAAGCCTGTGTGTGGTTAGGCGCAACAGCGACTGACCACGTCGCCAGAGAAGCCATCGTGCTTCCCAGCGGTCAGCGCGCCAATTCGCACGCCATCCAGCCGGCCAGTGTGGGCCCGATTTCTGACTACCTGCTCGAACCTGACGACGCGGTGATCCGCGCTGGCCTGGTCCAACGAGTAAACGACCTAGTGGGCGGCACGTTGATTGATCCGGCCATCGCCTACGTCACCTGCGACAGCGAGCCTGCGGCCGCACCGCTGTATTCACGGTTTGCAGTGGTTGAGCACCTGCCCTTTTCGCTCAAGACCGTTCGCCATCGGCTTCGTGACCTTCAGGTCGGCACTCTTGAGGTCAAGAAGCGTGGGTTTGCCGTTGACCCAGAGAAATTTAGGCATGACATGCGCTTAGAAAAAGGTGCCACGCAATCACTGACTGTGTTGCTCACCCGCATCGGCTCTGACCCCGTCGCCATCATCGCTAAGCGCTTGCCGTAACTACTTCACGTAATCGGTTAATGATCCGATTTGCAGGTTGGCGGCATTGATGATGCCTAACAACTTCTTCATATTCTTTACGCCATCAGTGGGCCTGAAGTGGATCAAGATGATGTCCCCAGGCTTGAGCTTGGTGCCGCTGCCGTAGTACAGCCTGGAACTGGGCATAGATGCACTCCACAAAACCAGGGCCTTCATCCCACACTGATAAGCCACCGATCGCGTTGTTTGGTTGTACGCGCCATACGGCGGTCGCACAAGCGTGGGTGCCTTTCCGAACAACTTCTTTTCCGTCGCCGCATTGCCACAAATCTGCTTGCGCTGGCCGGCGGCTGACAAGGTTCTCAAGCTCGAATGATTAACACCGTGGTTTTGGATCGATGACCCTTTAACCGTGGCAATGCTGGAGAAGAACGACGGCTTTGCGGCGGCGGCTTGCGAAACAAGGAACATGGTCAATGGAATCTTGTTGGCCACGACGTATTCCTTGAAGGCTGGATCTTTCGCATAACCGTCGTCAATCGTCAAAAACACCACTCGGTCGGTGGTCTTTACCTGCGAGATGACCGGTACAAGACCACCCTCAGCGTTCACCGAGGTCGCTGATGTCGGCTCGGGGGCAATGCCTACTTGCGGATCCGTCGCCACTTCCGCATCCGGTGTGCTGGTGGCCTTCGGTGTGCTGGTTGTCCTTGGCTTGTCTTTGCCTGGTGTCTTGTCCTGCTCTGGTGTAGCTGTGGCTACTTCACGATCTCGCACCACACCAGCTGAATCACTGGCGCTTGATGCCTTGCCATTAGTCAAGGAAATTCCCAAGACAACGACCACCGCAAGAAAAACAGAAGCCGTGATCGACAACCGAATCTGTCGGCTACGACGTCGTTGGGCTCGCGTGCGCGGCGTACTCTCACTCATGGGTGTGGAAGTCCCATCCGTGTGCACGCTCTATCGCATCCGTCGAGATGTCAGGATCGGTCCAACCGCCCTCGTGTCCCCAGCGAGTAAGGACCACAACCCGCGCAGGATTATTTGTCGGCACGTCGGCGTCAGCGACGAACACTTCCACCTGTTGCGCACCCGCAGCGTGAGCCGGTGCGGTTACCTGCGCGTTCACCCAGGTCAGGGCGTCGCTGAGTCGGCCATCGGCCACTCGGGCTTCCCAAAACCGCACGCGCATTAGATCCTCCGCCCCTATCTGACCACAACGGTGACTGGCAATGCAGAATCAGCGCCAAAATCCGGGGCAGTAGGCGCAATTCCGCTGTCCACCAGGGCCGCACCCAAGGCCGCCACCATGGCGCCGTTGTCGGTACACAACCCTGGTCGAGGAATGCGAACCTGGACGCCCTGGGCTGACGCACGTTCGGTCACCATCGCACGCAATCGCGAATTGGCGGCCACACCACCGGCAACCAGCAGATGTTCAATCCCCTGCTCTTGACACGCCAACAAGGCTTTGGTGACTAACACATCAACGACAGCTTCTTGGAATGAAGCGGCCACATCAGCAATGGGAACGGTTTCACCGTCGCGCTGTTTAGCTTCCACCCAGCGAGCAACCGAGGTTTTTAATCCACTAAAGGAAAAGTCATAACGGTGATCGCGCATGTCATGGGCGCCAGTGAGCCCACGTGGAAAAGCAATCGCATTGGCAGCACCTGCACGCGCGAGAACATCAAGATGCGGACCACCAGGAAAAGGCAGACCCAGCAGGCGAGCAACCTTGTCAAAGGCTTCACCCGCAGCGTCATCAATGGTTGCGCCCAACGGTTCAACATCGTGGGTCAGATCGTTGACTCGCAGAATGCTTGAATGCCCACCGCTGACCAGCATCGCGATGGCCGGTTGCGGCAAAGCCCCGTGTTCTAGCCGATCTACCGCCACATGAGCGGCCAAGTGGTTAACGCCATAGACCGGCTTATCCAGTGCCCAGCCCAGTGCCTTGCCTGCCGCCACCCCGACCAGCAACGCACCGATCAGACCTGGGCCTGAGGTGACGGCAATGGCATCGACATCGTTCAGGCTGACGCCACCTTCGTGGCATGCGCGCTCAATGGTGGCGGTCATTGCCTCCAGGTGCGCGCGACTGGCGATCTCAGGAACCACTCCACCGAAGCGTTCATGCTCGGTCACACTGCTTGCGACTGCATCAGCTAAGAGTGTGGTTCCGCGGACCAACCCAACACCGGTTTCATCACATGAGGTTTCAATTCCCAACACCAATGCGTCACTCATGCTTCACCATCAATCGCATCACGACGGCATCTACACCCTGCGCGTAATAGTCGCGCCGCACATTGAGTTGCTCAAATCCATGCGCTAGATACATCGCTATCGCAGACGCGTTGTCGGATCGGACTTCAAGAAACACCCGGCTCGATCCTCGACTGCGAGCTGTGTCCAGCAGCGAGCGCAAAAGCAGTGCACCGATCCCCCGCCCTTGCGCATCGGGAGCGACAGCCACCGTCTGAATATCGGCATCCGAGCCGGCATTGAACAAACCCGCATATCCCACGATCTGCTCGTCGGAGTCCACAGCAACGATGTAGCACCGGGTGTGGGGAACCAAAGCAAGTTCAGCCCAAAAAGCTTCCGGACTCCAGGCATCAACGGGAAAAAGTTGCTGTTCAAGCGCGGCCACGCGCTGGACATCAGACCAATGCATGGAACGAATCGTTGCCGACGTCACGGGCATCACCGCACCACCGGTTTCGGCTCCGTGGCATCAGGAGTGCGGACGTAGACCGGATCTGGACCGGTCACTTCACCCGACCCAGCCACCAGTGCGAGCGCCATGCCGGCCGCTGATGGGGCTGCATCAATGACGGTGTCAAAGATTGACGGATAGGCATGGGCAATATTGCCCACGATCGGCAGGCCTCCCCAGGATTGTGTGCGAAGGGTCTGGGGCGCATCGGCGCGCGGGCCATCCACGCGGACACCATCGACATAACGCGCCCAAAAGACTTCGCGGCGACGGGCATCAAGTGCAACGAGGAAGTCCGATTCGACGTCACCGCGTTCGCGCGCAGCAACGGCCATCGCATCAAGTGTCATGATTCCGTCGCAGGGAATGTGAAGCGCAAGCGCCAAGGTGCGCGCGGTCACCAAGCCCACTCGCAGACCGGTAAACCCACCAGGACCGGTTCCCACCACGATCCGGGTGAGCTCGCTTGGCTCAATCCGCGCATCAGATAAGAGCTGATCAATCAAGACAGTGAGCGTCTCCGCATGGCGGCGCTCCACCGCATTGACCTTTTCGCCCACAACGGATGTGCCATCGTGCAGGGCAACACTGACCAGATCAGTTGAGGTATCCAGGGCCAGTAGCACGCGCTAAGGCTACGCCTTAGGGCTAAACCCACCGACTGCAGTGATGACAACGTGCCGCTGGTCATCACCTAATTCCTCGCCTCGCTCAATGGTGATCTCCAGCCGGCGATCAGACAGCCCATGGGCAATCTGCGTTCCCCATTCAACGACGGTCACCGCATTGTCAGTATCGAGGTCAAGATCCTCGAGCTCCCAGGCCGATCCAACGCGGTAGGCATCCACATGGATCAGGTTTGGTGAGCCAGCATGTTCGCGCGCAATCACAAACGTCGGCGAAGTAATCGCACCACTCACATCGAGCGCCCGTCCCACACCTCGAGTAAACGTGGTTTTACCTGCGCCGAGCGGTCCGCTCAACAAGATGACATCTCCGGCACCAACCCACGTTGCCACTTCCGCGCCCAGCGCTTCCATTTCGGAAGCCGAGTTGACGATCACATCCCGCATAGGAGATGTCATGATCACACCCCGACCCGATCAGCGACAACCGTAAAGTCTTCGCGCATCGCGGCCAGCGGCATGCCGCGCGGGCCAAATCGTAAAGCCGCCGATGGGTGGTAAGTGATCATGAGTTCACGATCGCGCCACGACATGAGTTGGCCATGGGCATCACCGATCTTCGTCGCCTTACCCATCGCCCATTTAGCCGCGACCGAGCCCATCGCCACAACAACCAACGGGTTGATGAGCTCCACCTGACGATCAATCCACGGCGCACAATTGGCAATCTCGCCAGCATGTGGCGTGCGGTTCTTTGGCGGTCGACACTTCACCACACTCGTGATCGCCACTGTGGCTCGCGACAGGCCGACCCCCTCGAGCACCACGTCCAGTAGCTGGCCAGATTTGCCCACAAAGGGTTCGCCTGTTTCGTCCTCTTGGGCACCGGGTGCTTCGCCCACCACAAGGACTTTGGCGCCCTTGGGGTGGTGCCCAACCACCACCGTGGCGCGCGTTGCGGAAAGCCCGTCGCACAGGACGCAGGACTGAGCTGCCGATACGAGTGCCTTGAGCGAAGAGTAATTCGAGCGCATCACCTCGGGCGACACTACGCATCCCCTAGTTGCACTTGGTTGAGCGACGCTGGTGCGACTCAAACCAGGCTTCACGCAGAGCCATCCGCGAAGACTCGGGGAACCCGCGCGCCAATTCGCGTGACAATCTCGTAGCCAATGGTTCCGGTTACCTGAGCCCAGTCATCGGCCGTCGGTTCACCAGCTGCACCAGAACCGAAGAACACGACTTCATCGCCCTCGTGAACATCCGCGTCCCCCACATCAAACATGATCTGATCCATACACACGCGACCTGCGACTACTTGACGTTCACCAGCGATAACCACCGGACCAACATTGGTCGCCCCCATTGGAATACCGTCCGCGTAACCCAACGGAACCAGTGCAATCGTGGTGTCGCGTTGCGTCACATAGTCATGACCGTACGAAACGCCTTGTCCAGCGGCAACCGGCTTGACTTGCGTGACAGCCCCGGACAATTGCATGACTGGCTGTAGTCCCAATTCCTCAGCAGTTCCCACCGCCGCACCCGGTGACAGGCCATAGATGGAAATTCCTGGTCGCACGAGGTCAAAGTGGGCCGATGGCGTGCGGAACGTCGCTGCACTATTGGCCACGTGCCGAAGCAAAGGTGTGATCCCTTGACGCTTGGCCTGCGCCACACCTTCAGCAAAAAGTTCCAACTGATGTTCAACAACGGGGTGGGCCGGCTGGTCAGCAAAAGCCAGGTGCGTCCACATTCCAACCACCTCAATGCTGTTTTCGCTCACAGCACGGCTGACTTCATCAAGGAGACGGGACCATTCGGCCATTCCTGACCCACCGCGCCCCATGCCGGTGTCTAACTTCAGGTGAATCTTTGCTGACGTACCTGACTCGGCGGCAGCAATGCGTGCACACTCCAAGCCCTTAAGGCTCGACACCGACACATCAACGTCGCGTTCCACCAGCTCAATCCATTGCGCCGGCGAATCGGTTTGGAGTAACCACGCCAGGATTGACGCATCAATACCGTTAGCCCGCAGTTCGATGGCTTCTTCAGGAAGTGCTACCCCGAGGTACGACGCACCAGCTGCGACCGCTGCACGAGAGCACTCGACCAGTCCATGTCCATAAGCATCGGCTTTGACCACAGCCATGAGTTGAGCCGTTGGTGCGGCCGAACGCAGCACCTCAACATTGTTTCGCAACCCAGCAAGATCAATCCGCGCTTGTGCACGGGGGCGACCCACAGGCGTGTTCATCTGATCATTGTTTCAGGTTCGGCTTCCACGGATGGCAGCCACGGCGTCGGGGAGCGCATCAGCTAGTTCCCGAGAGCGCAAGGGAGAGATGTCCCCCTTGCTGAGCAACTGCCCGGCCACTCCATGAATAAAGGCGGCCATGGAGCCTGCTTCTAGGGGATCAAGCCCAGCAGCCAAATACGTGCCGGCTAGACCGCTCAGAACATCCCCACTCCCGGCCGTGCCCAACCACGAGGTTCCCGTGGAGTTTGCTCGTGTTGGCCGGCCAGCGTGTGCCACCAAAGTCACGGGGCCCTTTAACAAGACAGTGCAACCAAACCGAGCGGCGGCTTCTTGCACACAGTGCAGTGGACGAGCTTCAACGTCGCTGCGCTCTACCCCCAGCAGGCGTGCAAGCTCGCCCGCATGCGGAGTCATCAACGTGGCGGCTGGACGTCGGGTGATGACCTCGGCCAGGTCGGGGTCTTGTGAGACAAGGGTCAAGGCATCAGCATCGATCAGAACCGGAGATCCAGACTCCAACACTTCCTGAAGTAACGCCATCGAGTACTCGTCGGTACCCGCACCAGGTCCGATCACCCAACTTTGTACCTGTCCAACCAGCCCCACCATCTGCGCTGCCATTTCCGGAAGGGGGATATCGGGCAGCGGCATGGCAACGACTTCAGGAAACTCCTCATGGACAAGCGCGATAACTGATGCTGGTGCCAACAAGCGCACGTACCCTGCACCCGCGCGGATCGCTCCGGCAACACACAACACCGCTGCGCCAGGAAATGCAGAAGACCCGGCCACCACTCCCACCACCCCACGGCGGAACTTGTCACTGTTGGGGGCGGGGATCGGTAACCCTTCGACCACGTCGCTGACTTGCAAGGCTTCGGCCACCGGCTCCGGCAACGTGGGATTTAATCCGATGTCCACCAGTTGAACTTTGCCCGCATAACCCGAACCAGGTTCAACAAGCAGTCCGGTTTTATAGGTCCCCATGCACACGGTGAGGTCTGCGGGCAACGCCACACCATGGACCTCGCCGGTATCTGCGTCGACTCCACTCGGCATATCAACGGCGATGACAAGCGCCTCATCAGGAATCTTGGCGACAACTGATGCAGCCGGTTCGCGCAAACCACCGACGCCACCGATCCCCACGATGCCATCAATGACTACTTCCGCGGTTTGCCACCATTGCTGATCTTCCAGGCCATCCAATGCATTCACGCCATGGACTCGACCCCCGGCAAGCAAGAGGGCATCAAGGTGGTCATGCGTAGTGGTCCCCAACAACACCGCATCCACTCGTGCCC
>CAMCVY010000055.1 GCA_945881995.1 Bifidobacterium breve
ACTCCACCTTCGAGGGCGGCGATGCGCTCTTCAACGACAGCTTGGGTTGGATTCATGATGCGGGTGTAGATGTTGCCGAATTCGGCCAGGCCGAATAGGGCAGCCGCGTGGTCGGTGTCACGGAAAACGTACGAAGTGGTCGAGTAAATCGGCAACGCACGCGCACCCGTTGTGGGGTCAGCCACTTGGCCGGCGTGAATCTGCTTGGTTTCAAAACTCCAGCTGTCGTTCATGGTCTTGTTTTCTCCTAGATCAGGTAGGGATTAGGCGGGCCGTGCTGTGGGAATAAAAAGGGGCATGCAAAAGGCCGGAAGCAATCTTCCGGCCTGGCTCAATGTGTCACGCTCGTCGACAACATCGATCCATTCCGTCAGGGCAACACATGCAACTCGACATTCGACCGTAATCAACGGTCCGCCGAGAGATGAGGATCAGGGGCTTGGGCACATGTAAAAACTAGCACGATGACTTGTGCGAAAAAATCTCGGTAGCAGTTCAACTGCGGTATTGCGACTGGTTTGCAACTACGCGTCGCGTGCTGGCTCGGTCACTGAGACTTGCGTCACTGATGGAGCTACAACGCTCAGTCGACTCGCTGCGACGATAGCCACGATGCACACCGCCGTCATCGTGACAAAGATGCTCAAGAACGTCACCTGTTGCTGGCCCGCAGGCGCGGTACCGATTCCATAGATGACACCGGCTAATGCAGTGCAGGTTAAGACTCCTGCTCCATCGCCGAGTTGCAAAGCAGCTGAATTTGCTCCTTGCTCCTCCCCCGATGACATCCCCAACACCCACACATTCACCGCCGGAATGGTGATACCCATTCCAAAACCACCAACCGCCCACGCCAGGCCAGCAATGATCGCCGGAGCCGGCAACGTCACTGTCAACGTCATTAAGACAAGGCCTATGAACGCACACAGCGCACCGACAGTGATCAATCGATCCCGGTGAATCGTCAGATCAGGACGACCCTGCCACCACGAGCCCAGAAACCAGCCGAGTGATGAAGTGGTCAAACTCAATCCCGCGAGTGTGAGACCTAAACCTCGTTGATCAACGAGCATCAGGGGAACAAAAGCTTGAGCGCCAAAGAAAGCCCCAGCTAAGAGTCCACGAGCTCCGATTGCACTAGGAAGTCCGCGAGCCAAGCGCAAGGAACCTCTCGGGAGTAGACGTTGCAGGGCAAATCCCACGATGACTAATCCAATCAGCGCTTCACCAGCACCAATGAGGCCAAGGCGGCGACCACCGTCTTGAATCAGCACAGCTCCGGCTGCTAACGACGCGGCCCATCGGGTCCGTCCGCTACGGCTTGATTGCGTTGCCTGCTCACCGGCATCAGCCAAGTCTTTATCTTGTCCGTGACCAATGCCTCCGGGTCCCTCAACTGCACTAACCAAGGGCCAGACCAAGAACATGGCAATCACGACAATCGGCACGACTGCGAAAAAGACCACCCGCCACGTCCAAAACTCTGCAATCGCACCCGCGATAAAGGGTCCAACCAGCGAAGGAACGACCCACGCTGCTGCCAGTGCCGAGAACACCTGCGCTCGAATCTTGGCTTCATACCCACGGGCCACCACGACGTAGACGGCGACGATGGCCGCCCCGCCGCCTAAACCCTGAAGAACCCGGCCGATGACAAAGATCGGCATTACTTGCGCTGTCGCACACACCAACAAACCAACGGCGAAAACAATGAGACCGCCGATGAGTGGGAGTTTGGGTCCCTTGCGATCGCTGTAATCACCACCGGCGACAGTGGCGACTAACGTGGCGATCACCACACCATTGAAAGCCCAGGCATAGGCGCCCATTCCATTCACAGCCTTGACCGCTTCTGGCATCGCTGTGGACACCGCGATGGTTTCAAACGCAGCTGCTGTGACCACTCCGGTGATACCCACTGTTGGTCGCAGCAAGGAACCAGAAAACACGGCCCTCAGGAGTTGTCCTCACCAGATCCGCCAGGGGGAAGACTCTCGAAAATCTCTTTGCACTCCGGGCACACCGGAAACTTTCCAGGATCGCGATTAGGGATCCACACTTTGCCGCACAGGGCAATCACCGGCGTTCCGGTCACGGCGCTTTCAACGATTTTTTCCTTGGCCACGTAGTGGGCAAAGCGCTCATGATCACCGGCCTCTACTTCGTCAAGGATGGGGTTTTCCAAAACTGCGGTTGAGCCACCATCAGGGCGAGCCAGCGGGTCAGTACCCGGAGGAGCAAAAGGATCAGACATCGACATGTCCCACAGTGTAGAGCGCACATGCGCACAAGGCGGACCTAGATAACGAACCCATTACTCAGCAAGGAAACCGGATTCCCACGGGAGGGTGGCTTGCCTTAGGTTGGGGCTATGGCTTCCTCCACCCGCTGGCTCAGTGCAACTCTGGCAATCTGTGCTGGAGTCACGCTTGTCGCGGGGGCTGGTCAAGCAGCTAATGGCAATGAACCCCTTCTAGCACCTCAGCCTGCAGCGCAGACAGTGCAGGCCTCGGCTGTCCTCAAGCCAGCGATCTATCGCGGACCCAAAGCAACCAGCGGCAAGGTCGTCTATCTGACCTTCGATGATGGGCCCTCGCGCTACACACCAGCAGTTCTTAACGTCCTGAAGAGTTACAACGCGAAGGCGACCTTCTTTGTGATTGGAAGCCAGATTCGTACACGTGAGGCCACCACGCGCCGCATTGCGCGCGAAGGCCACTCGGTCCAAAACCACACCTGGCGCCATCGCAATCTCAAGCGACTCAGCGCTACTGAGATCTCATCGCAGTTCACTCGCACCAATCGGGCGATCCGTCAACAGGGCATTCGCCAACCAGCATGTGAGCGACCTCCTTATGGTGCATTCAACAACCGCGTTCGACGGGTAAGCCAAACGTTGGGCATGCGCACGGTGATGTGGAGTCTTGACGCCAATGACTGGCGACGCCCCGGAGCTAGCGCTATTGCCCGACGCGTCGTGCGTGGGACGAGCAACGGAACCATCGTGTTGATGCACGATGGCGGTGGAAACCGAAGCCAAACCGCCACCGCGCTGAAGAGCGTTCTACGCACACTCAAGGCCCGCGGTTACCGCTTTGAGGCCCTGCCTTCCTGTCCTTGACACCTTCGCGGCTCCACGGCGAGGAGTGTGCCGGAGCGCTGCGATTCTGGGCTTGTTTGGGCCGGCGAGGCGTCCCATTTGCACGAGACCGTGACACCATTAACCCTTCACCATACGAAGCGAGAGGAACCGACGTGCTGTCCACCTGGCAAGGTCGTTCTTTAGTCAAAGAGCAAGACCACACCAGCGATGAGTTTATTGCCTTGGTGGCTTATGCCGCTGCTCTCAAAGCAGACCGAGCCGCCGGCGTGGAAGAGCAACGCTTAGTAGGCCGCTGTATCGCCTTAATCTTTGAAAAGACCTCGACTCGCACACGCGCTGCCTTTGAGGTGGCCGCCGCCCATCAAGGCGCCAGCGTGACGTACCTCTCTCCTGATGGCTCGCAAATCGGCCACAAGGAATCGATCGCCGACACTGCCCGAGTCCTCGGGCGCATGTATGACGGAATTGAATTTCGGGGCTCGTCGCAGGAATCTGTTGAGGAGTTAGCCCGCTACGCCGGGGTCCCGGTCTGGAATGGCTTAACCGACCGTTTCCACCCCACGCAGATGTTGGCAGATGTACTGACCATGCGCGAACACAGTGGAAAGCCGCTGGACCAGATCGCCCACACCTACATCGGTGATGCGCGCAACAACATGGGTAACTCCACCTTGATCACCGGTGCGCTGCTCGGGCTTGATGTTCGCCTGTGCGCCCCTGCATCACTGCAGCCGGAGGAATCCATCGCGGCAACCGCGCGGGTATTGGCCGAAAAATCAGGAGCTCGGATCACGATCACTGACGACCTTGACGAAGGATTGTCTGGTGCCGATTTCGTCTCCACCGATGTCTGGGTGTCGATGGGTGAACCCAAAGAAGTGTGGGCTCAGCGCATCGCCGACCTCAAGCCCTACCGCGTAGACGCCCACCAACTTGAACGGACCGGTAACTCAGCAGTCAAGCTGATGCACTGTCTTCCGGCCTATCACGACCGCCGCACCGAAATCGGTGAGCAGATTCATGCATCCTTTGGACTCGATGGAGTCGAAGTCAGTCACGAGGTTTTTGAAGCCAACGCGCACGTGATTTTTGATCAGTCTGAAAATCGAATGCACACCATCAAAGCGATGATGGTCGCCACCCTTAATCCGCCTGCTCTGTAGAAGCGGAAACAACTGAGCCCGCCGAGAATCTCGACGGGCTCAGCAAGGGGAAGGAAACCTTCTAGGACAAGCGCTGCTTCAAGCCATCAAGTTGCGCGAACAGTTCCTTGGGGGTGTGCTCACCAAACTGCTCAAAGTATTCCTGAGTCAAGTCGGCTTCAGCCGTCCATGACGCAGCATCCACCTTGAACAACTCGGTGATCGTTTCGTCGGAGATATCCAGGCCATCAAGGTTGAGGTCTTCAATCTTGGGCAAACGACCAATCGGGGTTTCGATGGCGTCGACGTCGCCGTCCAATCGACCGATGATCCACGCCAAGACGCGGCTGTTGTCGCCAAAGCCAGGCCAGATGAACTTGCCTTCAGCATTCTTGCGGAACCAGTTGACCTGGAAGATCCTGGGCAACTTGTCAGCCTGAGTTGACTTGCCGACCTTGAGCCAGTGGCCCCAGTAGTCAGCCATGTTGTAGCCACAGAACGGAAGCATGGCGAAGGGGTCGCGGCGTAAAGCTCCCACGGTTCCTTCTGCAGCAGCGGTCTGTTCAGACGAAACAGTGGCACCAATGAAGACACCGTGCTCCCAGTCAAAGGACTCGTTGACCAACGGAACGTTCGTGGCACGACGTCCACCGAACAAGATCGCATCGATCGGAACGCCCGCGGGGTCCTCCCACGAGTCGGCGATGATCGGGCACTGGTCGGCTGGAGCAGTGAAACGAGCGTTGGGGTGGGCAGCTGGATCTTCGGAAGCCGGAGTCCAGTCATTACCCTTCCAGTCAATCAAGTGAGCTGGCGGTTCGTCGGTCATGCCCTCCCACCAGATGTCACCATCGTCTGTCAATCCAACGTTGGTGAAGATCACATTGCCGTGCAACGCAGCAATGGCGTTGGCGTTGGTGCTGTCACCGGTGCCAGGAGCGACTCCGAAGAAGCCGGCTTCTGGGTTGATCGCATACAAGCGCCCATCATCACCAAAACGCATCCAGCAGATGTCGTCTCCGACCGTCTCGACCTTCCAACCAGGAATAGTGGGCTCGAGCATGGCGAGGTTCGTCTTGCCACAGGCCGAGGGGAAAGCCGCAGCAATGTGGTGCGAACTGCCCGCAGGCGAGGTGAGCTTGAGGATGAGCATGTGCTCGGCCAACCAGCCCTCGTCGCGAGCCATGACTGAAGCGATACGCAAGGCGAAGCACTTCTTGCCCAGCAGGGCATTTCCGCCGTAGCCGGAACCGTAGGACCAAATCTCGCGGGTTTCAGGGAAGTGAACGATGTACTTGGTGTCGCTGCAGGGCCAGGCAACATCGGCTTGACCTTCTGCCAACGGTGAGCCCACTGTGTGCAAGGCAGGAACAAAGTCGCCGTCTTCGCCGATCAAGTCAAGTGCGGCACGACCCATGCGCGTCATGATGCGCATGTTGACCACTACGTAAGGACTGTCGGTGATTTCGACACCGAGCTGAGAAATACGTGAGCCAAGCGGACCCATCGAGAAGGGCACCACGTACATGGTGCGGCCCTTCATAGAGCCGGCAAACAACGTCTTCAATTCCGTCTTCATCTCAACCGGGTCGCGCCAGTTGTTCGTCGGACCTGCATCGGCTTCATCCAGTGAGCAAATGAACGTGCGGTCTTCAACGCGAGCAACATCTTTGGGGTTGGAGCGAGCCAAGAACGAGTTCGGGCGCTTGGCTTCGTTCAATTTGATGAAGGTGCCGTGTTCGACCAAGAGAGCAGTCAAGCGATCCCACTCTTCTTGCGAACCATCAGACCACTCAATGCGATCTGGTTGGGTCAGTGCTGCGGTTTGCTCAACCCACTCAAGAAGCTTCTTGTTCTTGGTTGGAGCGTTTTCAAAACCTGGAACGGTCATGTAGATCTACTCGCTTTCGCTTGATTACTACCTCGCGGTAGGCCTCTAGCGTGCCTTATGCCCTTTCCGAAAAGCCAACCTGGTAGGCGTGATCTTTGCGACACTGTCCGCACTAGGGTGCTGATTAGGCATAGAACGTATGGCCTACGTCACATCAGCCACATCCGTTTCACCTTAGATGGGATCTCGAATGAAACTGCTCATTCTTGGCTGCGGCAATGCCGGGCTCGCAGTGGCCACCCGGGCGAAGGCTCTGGGGTGGGAAGTTGTCGCCACCACGACCCGGGAATCGCGTATCGCTGAAATTGAGCAGGTCGCAGATAAGGGCTTAGTTGTTCGTGGCGCAGATCGGGAAGCTGTTAAGGCTGCAGCGGCGGACTGTGACGCAATTTTGGTCTCTGTCTCTCCGCCCATCATGCAATCACGCACTATTGAAGAGCGCGAACAGTCCTACCGCGATGTTCTCGTTGAGTCATGCAAGAGTTCGGTGCAGGCGTGCCAGCGAGTGGTGTTTATGTCTTCTATTTCGGTTTATGCTGATGGCTTGCAGGGCGATGGCAACCTCATCAACGAAAACACTCCCCGCTCAACATCGGATGAGCCATCCACGATCTATTACTCTCTGGCCGAAGATGCGATCTTGTCCAGCCCAGGTGGCACCGTCCTTCGCCTGGCCGATATCTATGGCCATCCGCGTGACATTGACTTCACCGCTCGCGTAAGGCTCGCCCATGAACACATGGGCGGCTCGGTGTCCTTCGCCGGATCCGGACGCTTGCATCGCGTGCACGTTGAAGACGTCGCTGACGCCCTGCTTTTTGTCCTAGAACACGATCTGACAGGGGCCTACAACTGCGTTCCTGACTTAGCGCCCTCCCCCACGAACAAGGAAGCCTTTGACCGCCTGGCCGACGAATCCGGTCAGCCTCACTTGGAGTTCCGGGGCGAGCTCAAGACCCCAATGAAGCAGGTATCCAGCAAGAAACTGCGCGATGCTGGCTTTGTCTTCCACCACCCAGATGACGTGATCTCCTAACTTCAAGGACCGCCATGTTTGCCATTGATCCGAAGGACACCCTTGGCCTCAATGATGCGCAGCTCGACATCATTCAACGGGCCATCGCGCTAGAGCCGATGCCCGTGGACGAACGCATCTCTGATCGAACGTACGAAGCCACCGCAACCAATGAGGCTGGCCGCGTTCGACTGCGCAACTTCACCGATCCCAAGATCAGCCGTCTTACGGCCTACCGCTTCCATCGCGAAAACATGCTCAATGAACATCTGTTCCACATTTGGCCAGCAGAAGGTTTCGACTTCCCCGCGCTCACCACGGTTATTTTTGAAATGCCGCAGGTGTTGATCCTGGGTGCTGACCTCTTGCCGATTGCCGATGTTGTGTTTGATCGCACGTACTACGGCCGCTGGATGCTCGGTTACGCCGAGGTGCTCAAGAAACACTGGCCTGCACTGGTTGAGCATCGCGCGGGACCCGAACCTGCACCAGACCCGTACTTCACCAATCAAATTGGTTCGACCATGTCGGTGTTGATGTATTTGAAGCACAGCGGGCTAGAGCCTGCCCAGGCGTTCCTGCTCGAGCTCACCGAGCACTGGACGACTTTGCATGCGCAGGCCCAATCACGAACGGACGCCGATGCTGCAGCTGTTGAAGCCAGGCGCGTTCAACTCATGACCAAGGCTTATAAAGCCCTCGACTATCACTCGCCCGCATCCGATGGACTTGCCTCAGTGCTGGGCTGGACCGGTGCGAACTTGATGTTTGACCACGTGTTTGGTCCAGACCTTGAAGACCAAGGCCTGGACCACAAACGCACGTATTTGGAAGTAGAAGTCTCACCCGGAACATTCAGCGCTCCGCGTAGCCACTAACTCTTAGCGCGAACGAGTACCTGTTCCTCGCGTTGCAGCAGGAGCAGCTCCACGTGATGACGGACCCTTACGGTGCACTTTCTTGGTTCGCGGCGTCACACCAGCACCAGCGGCCTTCTTGGGACCGCGTGCGCGTGGCTTCGCGGCGCGTGACTCCGCAGTCTTGCCGGACGTGGGTCGATCTGAGCGAGGTCGATCTGAGCGCGGACGATCACTCGTTGGTCGTTCGCTGCGTGGGCGATCAGACTCCGAGCGACTTCCTGCTGACCGCTTAGATGTGCCGCGTGCATCGTCACGACGGGGGCGGTCATCACGTGAAGGTCGGCTCGTTGAACGCGAGTCATCACGACGAGGACGATCATCACGAGAAGGTCGGCTCGTTGAACGCGAGTCATCACGACGAGGACGATCATCATTTCCGCGCGCAGGGCGTACATCGCGTGATTCGTAACTGCGCGCCGGGCGGGCATCGCGACTCGAACGATCATCCGAACCACGACTTGGACGGGCATCGCGCGAGTCGTAGCTACGGGCAGTTCGGTCCGCGCCGGATTCGTAACTACGCGTGGGGCGACCGCTGCTCGAGCGTGCATCGCGCGCGGGACGGCTGCTGGTTCGCGATTCATCGCGTACCGGACGATCATCGCGACGAGGCCGACTGGAACTGGGGCGCGCGTCATCGCGACGCGGGCGTGAGGCTTCACGAGGAGCGCGACTGCGGTCTCCGCTACGCGATGAGGGACGAGATGAGCCTTGTCCCGAACTACGTGAAGCGCGATCACGACGTGGAGCCGGTTCGGGCTCTTCGACATAAGCCGTGTGGATCAATTCCGCACGTGGGCCGGAGATGTCGGTAATGGCTTCATCGCCGGGCTTGACCGGACGCATGAAGGGCTTGATGCCGGCCAACTTCATCAATGACTTCACACTGCCGTGTTGAGCTGGTGTGGCCATCGTGACAACGATGCCTTCAGCACCGGCACGAGCGGTGCGACCCGATCGGTGAACATAGGCCTTGTGCTCCTCTGGCGGATCAATGTGAAGTACGAGTGCAACATCGTCTACGTGGATTCCACGAGCAGCAATGTCAGTGGCTACCAGCACACGAACCTTGCCCGTTGAAAAGCGAGCAAGGTTCTTCGCTCGGACGGCTTGAGACAGATTGCCGTGCAACTCAACAGCGGGAATACCGCTCTCAGTCAGGCGTCGAGCGAGGTTCTTGGCACCGTGCTTGGTGCGCGTAAAGGCGATAGTTTTTCCTTCACCGGAAACAAGCTGGCGGATCACTTCTGCTTTTTCGCCACCGCTGACCGAAAAGACGTGGTGTGTCATGATCGGCATATCTGAATCATTGGGATCAAC
>CAMCVY010000056.1 GCA_945881995.1 Bifidobacterium breve
TGGGGTGCCAAACGCATTGACGCGAACCGAACGAATACGTGTGCCCCAATCGCCCTCGATCAGGCCGCGAGCCACGGCTTGTCGAGCCTCCACCTTGGCCGAAGGCGCCACAGCATCCTCAAGATCGAGGAAGAACATGTCGCTGGCCAAGGTTTGAGCCTTAGCGATCATGCGTTCGCTGCTGCCAGGGACAGCCAGACACGAACGTCGAGCAGCGCGCGACAAACTCACAGTGACTACGGGCCCTGTGTCTTGACGGGCTCCGGCGTGGACCCAGCAATCTTGACGTCATTAATGTTGACGGTCTCACCGGCTGGTGGAGCAGTCACCACATTCACGTCGTCATAACTAAACGTGTACTTGGTGTTCTTTCCGCTCGTCCACTTCAACATGACCGGCTCGCCGGTGGTGGACACCCACCAGGTGGAGTCGGTGTTACTTGGCGGGTCAATCAAGGTGAACGCTTGCTTGCCATTGAGATCAACGACTGTGCCCTTCTTGATACGACCACTCGCCTTAAAAAAGATGTTCTTGTCAACGAAGAAATTAAATTGCGCCAGCGGACCATCGACTAGGGATTGAGCCCAGCGCGTGTTAATGGACACAGCTTGTGGTCGACCCACGTACGGGGTCCAAAACTCAACACTTGCACGCACATAAATGAACTGACCCGTTCGAACAACTTGGAAAGTAGATGCCTTGCTCTTCACCGTGGCACTAGCGTTCGGACCGGAAAAACGCGTTTCGACGACGGCTGCTTTGCCATTAACCGGTAATGCACCACGGGCGATGACATCTGTCGCATCCTGGGTAGCGTTAACGGCTCGCTGGAAAGCCGCGATGGGCGCAAGATCTGTGATGCCATTGGGCTTTTCCGACTTGGGTGACGAGCAACCCGAGGCGATGAGCGCACAGGCGAGTACCAAGACAACCGATCCAAGAGTTTTACGTCGCACAGCCAAATCCTTCACAAGAGCTCGTAGGTGAAGCGCGATTAGCGCGTGAACTAAGACTACCTAGCCCCCGTGGACTCGCGGTAACCCTTTGTTTTAGTGGTCAGAGGGTACCCTGAAGCCCATGAGCACCCAGACTTCCCGCGTCTTTATTGCGCGGCTTTCCGGCGTGCCGGTCTTCGCCCCCAACGGCGACCAGGTCGGTCGCGTGCGTGACGTCGTCGTCACGCTGCGCATTGGTGCCCAGCCACGGGTTCTGGGCCTCGTCGTTGAAGTCACCGGGCGCCGTCGAATCTTCGTACCCATCACGCGCGTCACGACCATTGACGTTGGTCAAGTCATTACTACCGGCGTGGTCAACCTGCGCACCTTCCAACAGCGCCCTTCGGAGACATTGGTCCTGGGCGAGCTTTTGGATCGCAAGGTGGACTTGGTCGCTGACGAGACTCAAGTCACCGTCCTTGATGTTGCTATCGAAGCCTCTCGCACCGGGGATTGGCTAATCAGCAAGGTGTACATCCGTAAGAGCGGTGGAGGCATTCGTCGACGCGGCGAAACTTTGGTTGTTGATTGGGACTTCGTCAGTGGCTTCTCACTGAACGAAGAAGGTCAAGGCGCAGCCCACTTGCTCGCGACCTTTGACAAGTTGCGTCCAGCCGACCTCGCCGGTGTATTGCACGAACTGTCCCCCAAGCGTCGCGCTGAAGTTGCCGCCGCCCTTGATGACAAGAAGTTGGCCGACGTCCTTGAGGAACTTCCCGATGATGACCAGGTCGAAATCCTTAAGGCATTGGAAAGCGAACGAGCCGCTGACGTTCTGGAGGAGATGGACCCCGACGATGCGGCTGACTTGCTCAGCGAATTGTCTGAAGAAGACCAAGAACGACTGCTTCAACTGATGGATCCCGAAGAAGCCGATGACGTGCGCCGCCTCTTGGCCTACGGCGACTACACCGCGGGCGGAATGATGACCTCTGAACCGGTCATTCTTTCCCCCGATGCCACCGTCGCTCAAGCCTTGGCTCACGTGCGCAATCCCACCCTGAACCCCGCCATGGCTGCACAGGTTTACGTGGTGCGGCCACCTCTTGAAACTCCCACTGGTCGCTATCTCGGTGTGGCGCACTTCCAACGCCTACTGCGCGAGCCTCCATCAGCGTTGGTTTCGGGTTTGATCGACACCGAACTGCAGGGCATCTCACCGGACGCACAGCTGAATGAAGTCACTCGCATGTTCGCCACGTACAACTTGGTTGCGCTTCCTGTTGTTGACGAACACCAACGCTTACTTGGCGCGGTCACTGTTGACGACGTGATCGACCACATGCTTCCGGAAGACTGGCGCGAAAGCACCGACACCGCAACGGAGTTCACTCATGGCTCGTGAAACACGGCGTAGCCGGCTGGATCAGCCGCTCGACCGTTCCCGTAGCCTGCGTCCATCCGTGGACCCTGAAGTATTTGGCCGCGCTTCCGAGCGAGTAGCGCGCTTCATTGGTTCCTGGCGCTTCATCGCGTACATGACGATCTTCGTTGTCGCGTGGGTGGTGTTTAACACCGTCGGACCAGAATCGTGGCGTTTTGACCCCTGGCAGTTCATCGGGCTGACCTTGGTTCTGTCGCTGCAGGCCTCTTATGCCGCGCCGTTGATCTTGCTGGCCCAAAACCGCCAATCTGACCGCGATCGCGTGCAGTACCAAGAAGACCGGGCCAGCACCGAGCGCCTGCTCGCCGATGCTGACTACCTCAGCCGCGAGGTAGCCGCCCTTCGCATTGCGCTCAACGACGTAACGACTCGCGACTTCATCCGCAATGAGCTCAAGGATCTGCTTGACGACTTGCAAAAAGCGGTCAACGAACAGGCCTCTGCCCCTACCCCAGAGCCGAGCAACGAGGCGTAAGCCTGGCGTTCTACGCTCAGGACATGTCCAGCGATCATATTGAGGCCATCCAACGTGCACTAGCCAGCGTTGAAGACCCCGAGATCCGCAAGCCCATCACCGAATTGGGCATGGTCAAGTCCGTTGAGGTCAGCGACGACGGCATCGCCGAAGTCACCATTTACCTCACGATCGCTGCTTGTCCGTTGCGTGAAACGATCACCACAAACGTGACCGCTGCTGTCGTCGCGGTCGAAGGAATCACTGGAGTCAACGTCGTACTTGACGTCATGAGTGATGAACAACGCAAAGGCCTCGCCTCGCAATTGCGCGGTGGACAGGCTGATCGCGAAATTACCTTCACTCAGCCCAATTCCCTCACTCGTGTTTACGCAGTGGCTTCTGGCAAGGGTGGCGTCGGCAAGTCATCAGTGACGGTGAACCTGGCCGCGGCGATGGCCCGCGACGGACTCAAGGTTGGCGTGGTGGACGCGGATATCTACGGTCACTCCATTCCGCGGATGCTTGGCGTTGCAGGCTTACCCACTCAAGTCGAATCTATGATCATGCCGCCGTCCTCACACGGAGTAGCGGTGATCTCGGTGGGAATGTTTACTCCCGGCAACTCACCGGTCGTGTGGCGTGGACCAATGTTGCACCGAGCCCTCCAACAGTTCCTGGCCGACGTTTACTGGGGCGACCTGGATGTCTTGCTCTTGGACTTGCCGCCTGGCACTGGCGACATCGCCATCTCTATGGCGCAACTGCTACCTAACGCCGAAATCTTGATCGTTACTACTCCACAACTTGCGTCGGCTGAAGTTGCAGAGCGGGCCGGAACCATCGCCCAGCAAACGCATCAAAATATCGCCGGTGTCATTGAAAACATGGCCTGGCTTGAGTTACCCGATGGAAGCCGCATGGAGGTCTTCGGTTCGGGCGGTGGTCAGGCGGTTGCACAAGCATTGACCAAGATCACTGGTTCGCAGGTGGAAGTGCTCGCGCGGATTCCGCTAGAACCTGCATTGCGCGAATGCGGCGACGAAGGAACGCCCATCGTCTTGCACTCGCCGGATTCACCCGCGGCACAAGCCCTCACCGCTGTTGCCAAACGACTGGGTCAACGCGAGCGCGGACTCGTTGGTCGACCACTAGGGCTTTCACCCACTGCCAAGTAAGACTTAGGTGGTGTCTGGATCCCAGGGAGCTGGCGTTCCCTTGGGCAAAGTCGCTGGCCGATTGGCGGCAGGATCGGCAGTGCCATTCAAAGTGCGCTCAACAAAGGTACGCGGGTTCAAATCGGCCAAGTCCAAACCTTGCAACTGCGGATCAAGGGCCGAGGTGATTTCGGTCTTGGCGCCCTGTGCCATCTGACGCAGATTCTTAAGCATGCGTGTGAGATCAGCGATGGCTTTTGGCAACTTGTCGGGGCCAAAGACAAACAAGGCCAAGACTGCGAGCACGAGGAACTCGCCAAAGCCAATGTCAAACACTGCTAACCCGCCTCACCTGAGCTCAAGAACTAGTCCGTGGTGGATTGACTGCCCAGGACGACCTTGAATTCCTGAGTACTAGCTCCGCGTTGCACCTTCAGTGTCACAGTATCGCCAGGCTGCGAAGCCCGAATCGCCACAATCAATGCATCCGCCGTGTTGATCGTGCGGCCATTGACCGACAGGACGACATCACCTGGCTTGAGTCCAGCCTTGTCCGCTGCACCACCGGGAGTAATCGGTTCCGCACCACCGATTGAATTTTCGGCGATCTTGGCCCCAGGACCCGTGTAGCGAACATCAAGCGTCACGCCAATCACTGGCTTGGTCGACTTACCCGTCCTGATGATTTCCTCAGCGGTACGTCGAGCTTGATTGATCGGAATAGCAAATCCCACCCCGATGCTCCCGGTCGCACTCGAGGCACCACCCAAGGTCGCAATCGCGCTGTTAATACCAATGGCAGAACCCGCCGAGTTGACCAACGGTCCACCAGAGTTACCCGGGTTAATCGCAGCGTCCGTTTGAATCGCATTGATGAAGGACGTGTCTTTGGTACCCGAACCACCAGCGGTCACCGGACGGTTCAATGCACTCACGATTCCCGTGGTGACCGTTCCGGTCAAGCCCAGCGGCGAACCGACCGCAAGCACGGCGTCGCCCACGACCAGATCATCTGAATTACCCAACGGCAACGCTGGCAAGTCCTTTTTGTCCACCTTGATCACGGCCAAGTCATAGGCCGGGTCGCGGCCAACGATGGTGGCGGTGGCCTTTGTTCCATCGTTAAATCCAGCGGTCACCGTGCCTTGCGAAGCAGCAGCTTCAATAACGTGATTGTTCGTCAAGATGTAGCCATCACTTCGAATGATGAAACCTGAACCTGTACTGGATTCCGAGGGTCCCACCACGTCAAGCGAGACAACAGTTGGCAAAACCTTGGCGGCCACTCCTGCGATCGAATCCGCTGGTCGATCACTCGTACCAGCGGCCGGTGCTGTGCCCAGCGAGATTGACGGATTGACACCCTCGTTGGTGAAGACACGATTAGCGAAAGCAAATCCCAATGCTCCGCCCACGATGCCGGCAAGCAAAGCCAAGATGACAGCGATGGCGATAACCGGTCCTGCTCGCAATCCCTTGGGTCGCGGTGGCGGTGTGGCGTATCCAGGTGCACCCGGTGTGTAGCCAACCGGTACCGCATTGGGGAACTGCGGCGGCGGAACCGAACCTTCAGCCGCTGGAGGAGCAGCCTGCGTGGGGCTAGCAAAGGGTGAGTCCACAGCAGTCTCACTGACCTCTGGAGTGACGGGGTTAGGTGCGGGAGCTGGAACATCGTCGAGCCCTACGGGCTGTCCTGAAACAGGGTCTGGGGTTGATCCTTGCCACTGACTCACCGAATGCCTCCTAGTGCCTCGCACATGTGTGCGCGAATTGGAACTGTACGCCGGTAGGCTGATCATCAACAAGTTCACGGCCTGTGAACCTGCCCTGATCACTACCAACTGGTCCTTAGACCGGTTTGAGTCGCTGGAGGTTCCCATCGCTTCTCGGGAAGGTTCCTGGCAATTTGCCGAGGACTATATAGGCGAGGATTTCGTCATTGCTGCCGCACGTGCACGAGCCGATGAGCTCAGCGTGTCCTGCGTCAGCGAAGGCGCCGGTGCCGCTCTGCGGTTCTTGGCCGCCTCGGTTCAGGCCCGCAATGTGGTCGAAATAGGCACCGGCACTGGCGTCTCGGGGCTCTGGCTTCTTCGGGGCATGACTAAAGACGGGATTTTGACCAGCATCGACATTGAAGGTGAACACCTGCGCCAGGCCCGCGAGGCTTTTGCCGAGGACGGAATTCGCCCCAATCGCACCCGCCTGATCACCGGCCGCGCACTCGATGTGATGCCGCGCCTGGCTGACGGTGCGTATGACTTGGTCCTCATTGACGGAACGCCGGATGAATACCTGCACTGCCTTGAACAAGCCATCCGCTTAGTCCACCAGCACGGCATCATCGTTTTTGCGAGTGCCTTCGGCAACGATCTTGTCCCAGATCCCGCTCAACGTGATCCCGAAACAATTGAGCGACGCACACTCGTTGCGGCAATGCGTGATGACGAGCGCTTGGTCCAAGTTCTGCTTCCTGTTGGTGATGGGCTGCTCGCGGCGATCGTCAACTAGTCATCCGTCCGTCAGACGCCGAAGGATTCGACCCAGCGGATCAGACTTGCTGTTCCATAAGCGGTTCCGCCTCGGGTAATCAAGCGGCGGTCAACATCAGAGCGTGCGGGGCCGGCAATATCCAGATGCAGCCACGTACGCCTGCCCACGAAGCGTCGCAGGAAAAGGGCAGCGGTAATCGAGCCAGCGCCCACATGGGGATCGGTGGAAATGTGGCACACATCGGCAATGTCGCTGTCCAGCGCGTGGTCGTATTCATCCACCAGAGGTAGGCGCCAGACGGGTTCACCAGCAGCATCGGCTGCCTTGAGCCAACGCGTGGCTGCAGCATCGGAGGTTGCATACATAGCCCCATGGATCCGGCCAAGTCCCACACTCGCAGCCCCCGTCAAAGTAGCGAGGTCAACAATGACATCGGGGTTCAATTCCTGGTCCGCGTAAGCCAGTGCATCGGCGAGAACGAGTCGACCTTCCGCATCGGTGTTGCGCACCTCCACCGTGGTGCCACCAAAGTGTGTGATGACATCGCCTGGCCGCATGGCGCTTCCACTGATCGCATTCTCGGCAATTGCGAGAAGGCCAATTACTTCCACGTTGGGTTTGATTTGAGCGATTGCCTGCATCGCTGCCAGCACGGAAGCTGATCCGCTCATGTCGGTTTTCATCGGAACCATGGCATCCGACGGTTTCAAAGACAGCCCACCCGTGTCAAAGGTGATGCCCTTGCCCACCAAAACAATGCGACGAGTTTTTGCCGAACGCCGCTTGGGTCGATAGGTCAATTCCACTAAAGCCGGAGGATGCACCGATCCTTGTCCGACCGCCACGATGCCACCGAAACCTTCGCGCACCAATTGCGCGCGATTGCGCACCACAATGGCCAGGTCATTCTTTCGAGCCACGGCGCGGGCTTGATTGACCAACCACTGCGGAGACTTCACATTCGACGGGGTATTCACCAGATCGCGGCCCAAACAGACAGACCTACCACTGGCGGTGCCTTCGGCCACAGATTGAGCATGGCCAGTAGTCGATCCCACGATCACCACGGTCTTGGTTGGCTTTTTCGCATCGCTTCCATAGCCGACAAATCGATAGCCGCCAATGTAGAGCCCTTCCACCCAAGCCCGCATCGCATCGTCGCTGGCAACAGCCAAGCCGGATACAAAGACCGATTTAGCCTCCGGGCGGGCCATCCGACGGCTCAGAACTGACGCAGCAATACGTACATCATTGGCCATACCCGCACCCACCCCCACCACGACAAAGGTTTTCAGTTTCGTCGGGCTAGCTTCAATGTCAATGCTGACAAGTGAGCCGGTGGCGCCGGTGAAGTCTTCGCGTTCGAGTCGTTGATGCAGATCAATTCCGTGCTCGCGGGCTAGCTCGCTATCGGCCTTAGACATCCGGCCCTTACGAGTTAACCGATCACCGGCTACCACCACGTGCACGTCTACAGAATCATCATGGGCGCGCTTTGAGGTGCGGATATCCAGCAGGGGTGCGCTCACATCCCCCACCCTTTCAGTTTCGCAACGTGGACACAACACAAAAGACGCCCCGCTCCTGGTAGGAGGGGACGTCCGCTGCGGATCAAATCTGAAATCACCGTGGGGTCTTAGACCACGCCTTTAAGTTCCTCGGCCAGTGCGCTGGCCTCGCCGGCAGAGATCTCAACGACGAGGCGTCCGCCACCTTCGAGTGGGATGCGCATGACGATTCCCCCACGGGTCTCCTTGGTGACCTCGAGTGGTCCGTCGCCCGTGCGTGGCTTCATGGCGGCCATCGCACACCCCTTTCAACGTGTCTGCGATCCTCAAGCTTGAGGATCAGTCACCTATTATCGCCCATCCCGCAGGGTTGCCTGCGCCCAGGGCACCTTGACCCCTACGCTGATCGCCCATGACCACAAATGAGCGCTTTGCCACCCAAATCGTCGGTAGTTACTACAAGCCCCAGTGGCTTGCCGATCACGAACTGGTCTATGCCAAAGAAGGCGTGTGGTGGCGCGTAGCTCCTGAATTCCTGGAGACTGCTCAAGACGATGCCGTGCGCTTGGCGGTCTTTGATCAAGAGCGCGCTGGGCTCACGTACGCCACCGACGGTGAAGAGCGTCGCCAAACTTTCTCTGGCCACTTCTATGCGCTCGGTGGCATTGACTCCGACGAGCAGGGCCTGGTCACCAACTTCAGTGGCGACGTTTTGGAATACCTCACGATGAAGCAGCGTGCGGTGACTTCTGATGAAAACCAAAAGCCCACCGCGCCGCCAGAGTTTCGTCAGCCACGCGTGGTCGGACCCATCACGTGGGAGCGCCCCCTGGTCGTGGATGCTGCACGCTTCCTGCAAAGCACCACCAAGACCACAAAGTCCAAGGTCACCGTGATTGGACCCGCATCGTTAGCGCTTCGCCTAGTTGATGAGCACTACGGCTCCATTGACAAGGTCGCCTTTGCTCTTGCCGATGCGTTGAACCAAGAACTCCGCGCCCTTGATGCCCTCGGCATTGACCTGATTCAGTTGGACGAGCCCGAGGTGCACTTCCGGCACAGCCAACTCGAAGG
>CAMCVY010000057.1 GCA_945881995.1 Bifidobacterium breve
AGCTTGGCCAGCAAAACCTCACGTGATTCAAGGCTTGCGAGCTTCTTGATCTCATCGGCGGTAAGCGGTGCACCGTCAAGCACTCCACCCTTGATAACGAGCAAGGGGTTGTCCTTGGCGAAGTCACGCAGGCTCTTAGCAGCCTCAACCGGGTCACCCGAAATGAAAGCAATAGCTGAAGGTCCGACCAACAAGTCAGTCAGTCCCTCAACGCCGGCTTCCTTAACGGCGATTTTGGTTAGCGTGTTCTTCACCACGGCGTAGGACGCATTCGCACCCAACGCGGTTCGCAACTCTTTGAGTTGGGCAACGGTGAGTCCGCGGTATTCAGTCAACACAGCAGCGTTGCTGGATCGGAATTGCTCCGCCAGCTCGGCAACTGCTGCCGACTTATCAGGCCTGGCCATGGGCCTCCTTCCGTGGTGCGCCGATCATTCAAAACAAAAACGCTCCGGCGCAGGAGCGCACGGAGCGTGGATTACCAACCGCGAGGTTGATGCACGTTACGTAACACACCTGCGCAGGTCGTTCGAATTTCGAACCTTCGGTGGTTCCCCAAAATTCGGAGTCCCACAACCGGCGGTCATTGGCTAGCCATAAGGGTACGAGGTCGGCATAGCGCAGCCAACTCAGGGTCGCTCTGATCGCCGTTTGCGGAGAAATCGTGAAATGTCACACGTGGAGCAAGCATTTACCACCAAGGTTGGGTCATGAGCATTCACTGGGATCCAGTCGTTGCCGCCAATGGCGGCGGCGAACTTTTGCAATACAACGGAGGTTTGACCTACAACCTGCGGGTTGCTGGGTCACAGACCAACAATGAGTTTTCCGTTGTGGAGGTCACCATTCCACCTGGTGCACTGGGTGCTCAACCCCACCTTCACCGCGATCACTCCGAGCACTTCCACGTCATCTCCGGTGAGATCACCTTCACGGTGGGAGAGGAAGAAGTGGTAATCGGCGACGACAGCTGGGTTTCTGTAGCGCGCGACTTTCCACACGGGTTTCGCAACGACAGCGACCAGCCAGCCACGTACCGCTGCATTTTCACCCCTGCCGGATACGAGGAAATTTTTCGGACCGTAGACGAAATCATCCGCACTGGTAGAGAACCCAGTGCGGATGAACTCGCAGAACTTAGAGCAAAGTACGGAACAACTCCGGCTTAAGCGTCCGTCTCATCAACTGTGACGTTGCGCGTGCGGTTGGGGTCAACAGCAATGCCTGGGCCCATCGAGGTGCTCAAGACGATCTTGCTGATGTAACGACCCTTGGACGAGGAAGGCTTGGAACGCAAGACTTCTTCAAGAGCCGCGGCGTAGTTCTCAGCCAATGACTTCTCGTCGAAGGAGACCTTGCCGATGATGAAGTTCAAGTTGGAGTTACGGTCTACGCGGAACTCAATCTTTCCGCCCTTGATGTCAGCCACTGCCTTAGCAATGTCCTGCGTCACGGTTCCAGTCTTGGGGTTGGGCATCAAGCCACGTGGTCCAAGGACGCGAGCCACCCGACCGACCTTGCCCATCATCTCTGGCGTAGCAACGGCTGCATCGAAGTCGGTCCATCCGCCGTTGACCTTTTCGATCATGTCGTCGTCACCAACGAAGTCAGCGCCAGCTTGGCGGGCCTGCTCAGCCAATTCACCGGTGGCGAACACCAGCACGCGAGCGGTCTTACCGGTTCCGTGCGGCAAATTGACGGTGCCACGAACCATTTGGTCGGCCTTACGTGGGTCAACGCCCAATCGCATGGATACCTGGACCGACGCATCGAACTTGACAGTGGAGGTTTGCTTGGCCAAGCGCACTGCTTGAAGGGGGGTGTAGATCTCGCCTTCGGTGACAAGCTTGGCTGCGTTTTCGTAGTTCTTTCCGCGCTTCATTGCTGCTCTCCTTAGTAGATGAGTCGTGGTAAGCGGACCGCGCTCGGTCCTCCCACGGTGGTGCTGGTGGTGCTTTAGTTTGAAACAGTGATGCCCATCGAACGAGCGGTGCCCGCGATGATGGTTTCAGCCGCTTCAAGATCATTAGCGTTCAAGTCAGCCAGCTTCACGGTTGCGATTTCGCGCACTTGCTCGCGCGTGATGGAGGCAACCTTGGTCTTGTGTGGCTCGCCCGAACCCTTTTCCACGCCAGCGGCCTTGAGGATCAAGCGTGATGCCGGCGGGGTCTTGGTGATGAAGTCAAAGCTGCGATCTTCGTAGACCGAGATCTCAACGGGGACGATTTGTCCGCGCTGGTTCTCCGTGGCCGCGTTATAAGCCTTGCAGAAGTCCATGATGTTCACGCCGTGCTGACCCAATGCGGGACCAACGGGCGGAGCAGGGTTCGCCTGGCCAGCCTGGATCTGCAACTTGATGAGGCCAACGACCTTCTTCTTGGGAGCCATGTCAGAACCTTAACTTAGATGGGAAGGGGCGGATCAGATTTTTTCGACTTCGTTCATTGCCAACTCAACGGGGGTTTCACGCCCGAAGATTGACAACAAAACCTTGAGCTTTTGCGTATCAGGGTTGATCTCAATGATGGTGCCTGGCAAGGTCGCGAATGCACCCTTGACCACAGTGATGGTCTCGCCGACTTCGATGTCGACCAAGGTTGCGGCCGCAGCAGCTTCGGCAGCTTCTGCGGCTTGGCCCTGTGCAACCGGAGCGAGAATGTTGATCACTTCGTCAATGGTCAGCGGTGACGGAGTGTGAGCGTGGCCGACGAATCCGGTCACGCCTGGCGTGTTACGAACCGTTCCCCATGAAGCATCAGTCAGCTCCATGCGCACGAGAACATATCCAGGGAACTTGTTGCGCTTGATGAGCTTGCGCTGACCATTCTTGATTTCGCTGACTTCTTCCATGGGAACTTCGATCTGGAAGATGTAGTCCTCCATGTGCATGGAGGTGACGCGACTTTCAAGATTGGTCTTCACTCGGTTTTCATAACCGGCGTAGGAGTGAATGACGTACCAGTCACCGATAGCGCGCAACATCTCGCGGCGGAACTCGGCGATGGGGTCTTCTTCGTCCTCGTCAGATGACTCAGTGTCAGTGTCGGTTGACTCAGTGGATTCAGTAACCGGCTCGGCTAAGGCCTCGTCAACTGCTGGGGCTGCTTCAGGCTCAACAGCTGGTGCCGGCTCGTCGATCTCGTCCAGGCCCGTGGAGGGAAGGGCTTCTGGCTCCGTAACCGGTGCCGCTGCCACTTCAGATGCAGAAAAGGTCAAGCCCGCGGCAGCCGAGGAAGCAGAATCAACATCGGGTGTTGATTCCGTTGAGGTCACGGGGACTTCAGTCACAGTGCTTTCTTCTTCCGTTTGGTCTGACGTGGTCATGCTTAGCCAAAGATCCAGAAGTTCAGTTTTCCAAATCCCACATCAAGAACAACCACGATGGCGGCGAAGATGGAGGAGAAAACCAAAACAACAATGGTGTAGGTGATGAGTTCCTTACGAGTCGGCCAAATAACTTTGCGTAATTCGGCGATGACTTGACGGAAGAAAAGTTGGATGCGCGCGACAAGACCCGGGCGGCTCTTGGAACCGTCCTTGTCCTTCTCGGGACCCTTCTCGGCGCTGGCCTCTTGGCTCACGCTTTCCTCACCTTGGTTCATTGACCGGCGAACCGATCGTTCTTATTGAGCCGCGGTTGCGGTTCAACACTGCGGAGAGCGGCTGATGACCGCCTCCAAGCAGGGGCGACAGGACTTGAACCTGCAACCTTCGGTTTTGGAGACCGACGCTCTACCAGTTGAGCCACGCCCCTCCGGTAGTTGTCGTTCCTGCGCGCCCGAAATATCCGGACCAGAACTGGAACTTGCCTAGTATCGGCTGGCTAAAAGCCAACTAATGCTGGGCACGCTCACGCAGTGGCAACAATCGCCAGAATGACGAGTGTAGGTCAATGCCTGAGGGCGTAGACAGTCGGGTTCAGGCGTAATGGAACGATAGGGGCATGACTGCCCCTCACTCCCGCGTCTCCCAGCGCATTGGCGCTATCGCTGAATCGGCAACCCTGGCTGTTGACGCCAAGGCTAAGGCCCTCAAGGCCGCCGGTCGACCCGTCATTGGGTTCGGAGCCGGCGAACCAGACTTTCCTACCCCGAGCTACATCGTTGATGCCGCGATCAAGGCATGCAGTGAGCCCGCAATGCATCGGTACACCCCAGCTGCCGGATTACCCGCGCTGCGTGAGGCCATCGCCACAAAGACCGCGCGTGACAGTGGTTTTACCTGTGACGCCAGCCAAGTCCTGGTCACTAACGGTGGCAAGCAAGCCTTGTACAACGCTTTTGCCACGTTGCTCGATCCAGGCGACGAAGTCATCCTTCAAGCTCCGTACTGGACCACCTATCCCGAATCGATTCAACTTGCTGGTGGCGTTCCGGTCGTTGTGATGACCGATGAAACGAGCGGTTACTTGGCCAGCGTTGAGCAACTTGAGGCTGCCCGCACTGAGCGGACGAAGGTTCTTGTCTTCGTTTCGCCGTCCAACCCGACTGGCGCGGTGTACCCACCTGCTCTGGTCAAAGCCATTGGCGAATGGGCTGTTGAGCACGGAATTTGGGTTGTCACCGACGAAATTTACGAGCACTTGATTTACGGCGATGCTGAGTTCTCCTCCATGCCCACGCTGGTTCCTGAATTGGCCAACCAATGCGTCATCGTCAACGGAGTAGCAAAGACCTACGCCATGACCGGGTGGCGCGTGGGATGGATGATCGGCCCAAACGACGTCATCAAGGCTGCGACGAACTTGCAGTCACACGCCACGTCCAATGTGGCCAACGTGTCTCAGGCTGCAGCTATCGCCGCGGTATCTGGCGACCTGTCCGCCGTTGATGACATGAAGATTGCTTTTGATCGCCGTCGCCAACTGATCGTTGCCATGCTCAATGACATTCCTGGTGTGACGTGCCCCGAGCCTTTTGGAGCGTTCTACGTCTATCCGAGCATTAAGGAATTGCTTGGCAAGGACATCGCAGGACACGTGGCGCAGACCTCGCAGGAACTCTCGGCCCTCTTACTCGACGAGGTTGAAGTAGCCGTTGTTCCCGGCGAAGCGTTCGGCACACCCGGCTTCTTGCGGTTGTCATACGCACTCAGCGACAACGACTTGACCGAAGGTGTGAGCCGGATGGCGAAGTTCCTGGGGCAAGCCAAGTAATTATCCAGCTTGGCTGTACCACTGCAAAAATCTACGTCGCGCTAACCACGCAACAAACGTGGCAATAACGGCAACAACGATCATGAAAATGGCCACGCCTGCCAGACTTTTAGACAGCACTGGTCCGCCGCCGGTACTGGTCACTATCAGTTGCGCGAGGCCGGCGACAAAGCCCATCAAGATTGCGGTCGTTGATAACGCCCGCCACCGCACCATCGCGTCGAATAACGCGCTGCCCTGCTCATCAAGAGGTTCCATCGCACTCATGGGCGCTCCAATGACAGACCGACCAGAGTGGGTTCAACACTCAAGACAATCCCGAAGGCTTGGTCAACACTGTTGATGATGAGCCGGGCCAAGGCGATGACGTCAGTTGCACTCGCTGGGGACTGAGTCGTAAGAGCCAAGGTGTGCTTGGACGAAATCCCAGCGCTGCCGGAGCGAAATCCTCGGACAAAGCCCGCTTGTTCAATCAGCCAAGCGGCCGAGGTCTTGATCTGGCCCTGACTAGCGGGCCAACGCGGGGCTGCGGGCGGCAGATTGGCTGCCTGCTCGACCGTAAGAAGAGGATTAGTAAAAAACGATCCGGCGGACTGCGCATCAGGGTCTGCGGCGTTGAGCACCATGGACTTGGATTGGCGAAGGTCCAACACCGCGGAGCGCACTTCGGCAAGGGGGGCACGTTGACCTACATCGATGGACAGCGCTTGTGCCAACTCGGCGTATTCAACGGGGGTACTCATCGTTCCCGCTGCCAATTGGAACGTGACGTCGAGAACCAACCAACGATCGTTGTGACGAAACCTGCTGGACCGATAACCAAAATCACAATCGGCTGCAGCGAAAGTCTTGATGACCTGGTCCTGTCGATCAAAGGTGCGCACCTGCGCGATGGTTTGTGCGACCTCTTGACCGTACGCGCCCACATTTTGAATCGGCGTTGCGCCAGCTGACCCTGGAATACCTGACAACGCTTCGATGCCCACCCAGCCTTGATCAACTGCGTGGGATACAACGTCATCCCATGGTTCGCCGGCTGCCACAGTCAAGGTCACCCCAGCGCAATCACTGCGATCGACCACATCAACGCCACGGGTGTGAACGCGGATGACATCACCGATGAACGGTTCGTCGCTGATCACTACGTTGCTACCACCAGCCAGGATTAATACCGGGCGACCAACCGCATCACTGGCCGAAACAGCGTCAAGAAGTTCTGCTTCCGTGGTGACGGTGATGAGTTGATCTGCCGAGCCACCCACCTTCAAGGTGGTCAGGGGCGCAAGGAGCGCCGCGGGCTCGCGATTCACCCCCACAATCTAAGCCCGAGGAGCGAGAACTTCGGGATGCGCGCGAAAGCGCTGCAAGAGTCGGTCATAAGTGCGCTTGGATTCTTTCTCGCGCATGGCTGGATCGCTGTCGTGATACCCGCGATGGCGGTCTTGTCGCACGGGCAGGTCTGCAGGTCCTTGCGCGACCTTGCCACCGGCTTCGCGTAGCGCCAACGACCATTCCATGTCGGCATTGCGATAAAACTTTGCCTTCGGGTGTGGCCCGGTCTCAACTGCCGCGGAATGACGGATGACAAACAAGTAGGACAGCAATGCATCGCATTCGCCCGGTCCACTGTCAACAAAACTTCGCCATTGATCAGCGACATCAACGTTTACCCCACGCCATCCGGCAGCGGTCAAGGAACCATCAGCGGTCAGCATCTCCATCAACGGTGTGAACGCATCGCCCTCAAGGACCGATGACAGGTCCATCACCACGTGGAACTCACTGGTATCCGCAGCAATAAGGGCATTACGTGCAGCGGCCCAACCAGTGCTGCTCAATGGTGCATCAACATGAAACTCTTCGATGCGACCTGGATGGGCTTTGGCGAGTTCGTGAACCACGGCACCAGCACCGTCCACATTGCCCAGATCCAAAGCCACAATGACGGCCTCTGCTGGGGAATGGTCAAGCAACGCTTGAATACACGTGCGGGTGTCATCAGGCCAGCCATCAATGACAAGACCAATTCCCAGAGCGCGGGTAGCAGTAGCACCGCTGTTGGGAAGCCCGCCCACATTCGGTACCGAATCAAAAGGTGGAGCTTGTGTCAACGTAAATCCGTCAGCGGTGTCGAGCACCATCCATCCAGTCGAACGAATGTCTGCACGCAGTTGATCTGACAGCGCAAAGTCTTTATCGGCTCGCGCTTGTTGGCGCTGTTCAGCCAGCGCGACTACCTCGGCCGGTGCAGTCACGACAGGTGAACCCATGCACGCGCTTGGGCCAAGACTTTTTGTCCTTCGCTGGTCACTGTGAGGTCGATACGCACGCGCGAATCCCCATCGAGCTCGAGGATTTTTCCCGTGATCTCGACCGTGGTTCCGACATCGGTGTCGGGGACGACGACGGGCTTGGTAAATCGCACGCCGTACTCACTGAGTGCACCGGGGTCACCAGCCCACTGCGTGAGGTAACGCGCACCCAAGGCCATCGTCAAGTTGCCGTGGGCAATGACATCGGGCAAGCCCACTTCTAGGGCATGGCGCTGGCTCCAATGGATCACATTGAAGTCCCCCGAAGCCCCCGCGTAGCGAAGCAGTGTTTCTCGCGTCACGACAAAGGTGTGGGCCGGGAGTTCTTGGCCCACTTCGAGGTCTGTAAATACCGGCCGAAGACTCATACGGAATCCGCCGCGCTTCGTGCCACCAGCAAGGTGTAGGACGTGAGGGCATGCTCGCCTTGAACGGTGGCAACATCCCCGCGAAGAACGATCATGTCGTTGCCGGCCATTGATCGGATGGACTCAACGGTGACCACAACAGTGATCTCATCACCTGCGCGCAGTGGGCGGTCGTAAACATAGCGTTGGTCACCGTGTACAACCCGAGTCCAGTCCAGACCCAAAGCTGGATCGTGAACAACGGCGTATGCAGCCTCGAGGGTGACGATGGTGGCGAAAGTCGGTGGCGCGATGACATCGGGATAACCCAAAGCGGCGGCAGCTTCAACATCTCGGTAGACCGGACTGTCATCCCCAACGGCATCAGCAAACTCAGCGATTTTCGCGCGCGACACTACATAGGGTTGCGTAGCGGGATAAATACGACCAATGAACCCGGTATCTAACGGCATCGCGGTCCTTTAAGAACTATTTAGCGAGTTTCGCGGTGCGCAGTGTGAGCGTTGCAACGTGGGCAGTGCTTCTTGACCTCGAGGCGGTCAGGATCGTTACGACGGTTCTTCTTCGTGATGTAGTTACGTTCCTTGCACTCAACGCATGCGAGCGTGATCTTGGGACGGACATCGCTCTTGGCCATGATCGAGCCTTTCAGTTAAGTGGACTCGCAGAGGGGGCTGCGAGGTGGAACTTATCGTGCTGGTGCCGGACGGCTAGAAAACAACCGTACAGCGGTGGTAGCGAGGGCCGGACTTGAACCGGCGACACAGCGATTATGAGCCGCTTGCTCTACCAGGCTGAGCTACCCCGCCTTGGGGATTGACCTTCAGGCACAAAGACCAATCTTCCGAGCCCCTTTACGGAATCGAACCGTAGACCTTCTCCTTACCATGGAGACGCTCTGCCGACTGAGCTAAAGGGGCGACAGCCGTGAAAGGCTACCTGAAGACACCTGAGCGGTGAAAACCTGCCCTCGCTCTACCTGCCATTCGACGGTACTAGTAGTGCAAGGGCTCAACCTTCGTGGTCAAATCAGTCCATGAGTTGGAAAGCACGCGCCATCCAGGACCTGTCCGGCAAGACCGTCGTGATCACCGGATCGAACAGCGGAGTGGGTCTGGCAAGTTCCCATGCCCTGGCTGCCAAGGGCGCCCACG
>CAMCVY010000058.1 GCA_945881995.1 Bifidobacterium breve
TGGGTTCCCAATTGAGGTGACTGCTGTGGGCAAGGCGAGCCGAGCAAAAGCTGTTCGCCAGGGCGCCCCAGGTTCTGGGAAAAAATCAGGATCGCCAGCGGGGAAAAAGTCAGTCGCTACGACGTTGGCTCAGAAGCTGACGACTTGGCAGGCAACTCTTGGTCTATTCGTCTTCCTGTTCGCCCTTTTTGCGGTGACTGCTGACTACAGCGGCGCCGAGCGCCCCAACGATGTTCACTGGTCGGCCATCGTGGGATGGAGTATCGCCAAACTTGGATCGCTGGACATGGAGAAGTTTCAGCTCACCCTGCTCAACGTTCGTACCTGGTTGTTTAATGTCGGTCCGCTTGAGTCGGGAAGTTGTGTCTCAGGAAATGCAGTCTTGTTGCCAGGATCGCACTGCCGCTCCGATCGCTTTCCGGGCTCCATCTTGCTGTCAGTCCCGTTCTACTTTGTCTTTGGCACCACAAAAATCTTTGCCATCGCACCAGCGACTTTGTCGGCAGTAACAGCATCGGCCGGTGCACTGACCTTTTTGTATCGAGCGATGCTGCGGATCGTTACGCCAGCGGTCGCGCTGGGCTCGGTATTTCTCATGGCCTTCACCACCGGAATTTGGACGGTGGCTGCGAACCTGCCGTGGACGCACGCGGCCGTACTGCTGGGCTTGGGTATTGGTGTGTGGGGGATGTCTAGCCAGCGTTACGCAACCGCGGGATTGGGATACGCATTTGCGATCTTGTCTCGACCGCATACCGCGATCGTTCCCTTTGGCGTGGGTGTTTGGGAATCAATTCAGAAGCGATCGGTCATCCCAGCGCTGAAAGTTGGCCTACTGAGCAGCGTCGGGATTGCGGGTTTGCTCATTTACAACCGCATCAATGCCGGGCAGTGGACCGTGCTCGTCGGCTCGTACGAATATCGTCCGGATGCGGTGATCACTGCACCAGGGTCAGGTGCTGGAGCAGGATCTGGAACCAAGTGGATTTCCGAACTTCGTGGTGCATTGATTAGTCCATTTCGAGGATGGTTTGTTCTGTCCCCCTACTTACTCTTGCTGCTTCCTGGCATCGTGAGAGCGTGGAAGGCCGCGCCGTCATGGGTGCGCGGAAGTGCCATCGGTGGGGTGGGGTACTTCTTGCTTCAGTTAGCGGGAAACAACTTTGCTGGCGGCTTGGGCTACTTCGGCTACCGCGTCACCATCGAGCCATTGTTTGCCCTGGTGCCGTTGTTAGCGCTGTGTTTTGTGACGTGGACGGCGCAGGCGAGGTGGCGATTGATCACCTTCACCGCACTAGCTAGTGCGGCGTTGTGGTGGTTTGCGTGGGGAGCGATGTTCTATCGACTTCCTGTCGGCGCTGGCTTTGATGTGTGGAAATTTGATTTTGTCCAACCATTTGCTGATGGCAAGTTCGGCCAGCTATTCCTGGCTGGATTGCTAGCCGCTGGGTTGATGAGTGTGCTGGTCTATGTATGGCGATCGTCAGCTGAACCGGCCGCACGCATCGAATCAGAGGTGGATGCTTAACCATGGCCGGATACCGATCCATTCTGCGACGGCTAGGACTTGAACTTCGCCGCTTCCCTCAGCGTGACTATGAATTGACGCTCAAGACATTGATTGACCAACGCGGCATTGAGCTGGTCGTTGATGTGGGCGCCAACACCGGTCAGTTTTGTCAATCACTACGCGCGGTGGAACATCACGGAGACATGGTCAGTTTTGAACCTATGCAGGTGGCCTTCGCAGAGCTTGAGCGAAACAGTGCTGACGATGCACGTTGGCAGGTGCGCAAGTTAGCCCTAGGCGGAACTAATGGGGAGCTGGAGATCAATATTGCTGCCAACAGTTACAGCTCGTCCTTACTCCCGATGGAACAAGCACATCTAGATGCTGCTCCCGAATCAGTCATTGTGGGAACTGAGACAGTCAAGGTTTCGACCCTGGACCGTGAATTTGCTAGCGAGACGCGTAAGACCTTGCTCAAGATTGATACGCAGGGGTATGAAGGCGAAGTCCTTGATGGCTTGGGCGCTTTTGAGCCCTGTGTTGATGCAATCGCCATTGAACTGTCATTTGTTGAGCTCTACAGCGGCCAGCCGTTGTATGCGCAAATGTTTGAGCGTCTGACCGCCATGGGTTTTGAGCCGTGGTGGATTCAACCGGAATTCATCGATCCGACGACCCGTCGCATGTTGCAGGTCAACGGGGTGTTTGTTCGAACGGGTTCGTCATGATGGCCAATTGGACGGAGCGAATTCCAGGCACTGACCGAGTAAGGGCCATTGCGCTTGGTTTTCTTGTGGCACTTGTGGCAGGGCCGATCTTCGGAAAAGGGTTAGTGGCGCAAGAAGATGCTGCGATCCTGTTTAGGTACAGCGAAAACGTGGCCAACGGGTTTGGCATTGTTTACAACCCAGGCGGCGAGAAAGTCGATGGCGCAACGGACCTGCCGTTTATGTGGGTGCTCGCATTCTTCAATCAACTAGGAGTTTCCACCACGGTTGCTGCCGTAGCCGTCAGCGCGATTTCAACAGGCGTTGTGGCTGCGCTTATCTATCTTGCGTGGTGTAAGTGGTCGGGTCTCGGGGGCTTCTGGGCACTACTCCCGGTTGCTTTCTTGATGGCTGGGCCCGTGTGGGCATACGGCATGGCGGGTTTTGGCACCCTCTTTTTTGCAGCCTCGTGTGCAGCGCTTGCTTTTGCCGCGGAAATGGCTTCTGATCGCGCGAGCACGCGCCGGCTACTTATCCTCGGCGCCCTTGCAACGGTGTGCGGCCTGGCTAGGCCGGAGGGATTCCTTTTGGCCGGCGCCGTCATCGCGTTCCTTTCATTGAGGTTGCGGTCGTGGCGATTCCTTCTTGTGCCACTGGCAGTGATCATTCCGGCCGGAGTGATGTGGGTTGCTTGGCGTTGGTCCTATTTTGGCTATCCGCTTCCGAACCCCTTTTATAAAAAAGGTGGCGGGCGACTGTACATCGATGGCCTAACGACTTCCGTGAGCTACGTAGTTCGATTGACTTACATATTTATGTTGCCGGTATTGGCGAGTCTTGTAGTTCGGCAGGTGAGATCGCGAGCCGTGACGATCTGTCTAGTTGTGTTCACATGGACATCAATCTGGGTATTGCTCTCAAACGAAATGAATTTCGTCGGACGATTTCAGTTTGGGGTTGTGCCGGTCATCGCGATCATGAGTGCTCCGCTGATCCCGGCCCTGCGGAAGAGTGTTGTAGAAGCCAACTGGACTTGGTTACCCAATGCGAAAACTGTCGGAATTGCCATGTTGGTCACTCTGCTTGTGCTCCTCGGTTGGACCGTAAGGCAGGAAGCAAAGCCATCGTTGGGTCGTCTCGTGGCTGATCAAGCGAATCTAAATTTCGGCATTCACGAAAATCTATCGGCAGCCCTGGCTGCTAGTGGCCAGCCAGGCAAGGTTGCTGTGAGCGAGGCCGGCTATGTGGCTTGGAAATCAGGATGGCTGACGACGGATTTATGGGGACTGAACGACAAGCAGATTGCGCATGAAGGCTTCCTTAGTGAGCAGCAATTAGCTGAGCTACGCCCCGAGGTGGTATTCACGCATCTGTGTTACGACAATGGCCCGAAGTTTTCCGCGGTTGGAGAGGCTCCCTGCATTCAGGGCTGGTCCGAGATGACGGATCCTCTCGTGTGTTTTGTCAGTTCGCAGAAGTACAAGACTGCCGGTTATTGGGTTGATTCTCGTAATCATGCCTGGGCCGTATTCGTTGACTCTCGGTCAAAGCGAGCCAAGTCTTTGGCTCAGGCGATTTCAGCAATCGATGCTGGTGCGGATCCCATCCAAGGGGAGAGGCGGATCAACGTCGCAGGGAAAGTGGCAATTCCTCAGCCGACCTCATGCGCGACGATCTAGCTGCTGAAGCAATTCGCGCTTGCCGGTAGGCCCTTCCGGATATCTTTGGAAGTCTTTAACACGAAGATTCCCGTGTATGAGTCCTTGGAGACGATTTCCTTGCAGGAATACTTGGCGTTGAAGAGCCTCGTGAAGTCTTTATCGCCAGGCCGGACAATCTCAGTGACAACATCAGGTAATTGCGTAGAGATTGAGTATGAGTAGTCCCACTTATTGTGTCCTGGGTAGAAGTCGCCCTTGGGTGAGAGTTTGGCGATGGTGGAATCTGATTTTCCTAGGAGGTCCATTCCTCGTCGTTCCGAATAGTAAATCGGCGCACCCGCGTAACTAACGGCAACCCGTGAGTTAGCAGTAGTTAAGTCCTTGATCGCTAACCCACGCTCGGTCTGCAATTGATCACTGCGGATGGCGAATCCTCCGCTGGTGAGCCATTGGTAGGCCCCGATTCCGCTGAACGCAAATGTGACCGCCAATGCCGCTGCTGCTAGTCCAACTGCGCTGGCACGCTGTGTTTTGCCACGGATCAAAAACATCATTGCGGATAAAAGTATGAAGGTGGTCAAGCCGCCAAAACCCAATACAAGCCAGGTTGATGAGAAGTAGCGTTGGAAGGTGATTTGACCATCAAAAACGATTTCACTAAAGGCAAGCCCCACGCTGGAAAGCACAATCACGCCGAGGCCGATAGCCAAGGAAACCCGTCGTGGACTCGCAGGTTGGCTGAACACCATTGAGATGGTGACCGCCGACAAGATCACCGAAACAGCGAGTGCTGGAACCACGTAGCGATTTGCCATGAACTCCCAAGCATCGCCACCGACGTACGTTGAGTAGGCCGTTACCGCAACCGCTGTGCCAACGAGTAGAACAAGTTGTTGGCGTTGCTTGACGTCAAACCTCTTCCAAAGGTAAATCGCACTCACCGCGACGATGGCGAGGACCGGCGCAAGCTTGAGGTCGGTGATTACTCCCCGTTGGAGGCGATCAACGAGAGAAATGCCCGAGATTTTTAAAGTGTAGGTATTCGGCACTAGGGAGCCGAAATACCAAAAACGGGCGATCGTCATCGCAGCAAGAGAGCCGATGACAGTGAGACCAAGTGGGATGAGCACGCGGAACTTGTGTGGTGTGGGGACCACCCAGGCAATCCACACGGCCACGGAAATAGCGATGACCGCGAAGTCGAGTCGGATAGCCAGACCAACTGCGGCTAAGACCAATAGGGAGGTGAGGTGAACACGGGAATTGCTGGCCGGATCCAGAGCGACATCAATGCTTGAAGCAACAAGCGCAAGCGCAACGACAAGGAGTAAACCGACCTCCATGCCCCTCAGGGACCAAAAGATGAGCGGGTAGCACAGGCTCATGCAGAACGCGGCAATGACGGGTGCGCTAGTGGACGTGGGTTGTAGCTGGCGCGCAATTCGAGCGGCGAGAAGTGAGCTGACAAAAATGCACGCCAGACCAATGAGCATGATGACCAAGGAGATCAGCGATGCTGAGAGACCGAGCCAATGCAGAGTGGACATAACGAATGTCCATAAGGGGTTAGTAAACCCCTCGACCTTCGCCGCATCGGGATACCAAACAAGACCCTTTCCTTGGGCGAGCGTGCGGGCGTAGGACATAGAAATCATCGCATCGTCAAACAGGGTGAACCGGCGCTGTCCGTTCAGGACCCAACTACTTCTCCAGATGAAGGCCAAACCAAACAGCAGGCCAGGCAAGGTCGCGATAAGGATTCGAGACCGCAACGTGGCAACGGATGTGCCCACGCCGGGCAACGCCGAGGTAACGATTCGAGACTCGAACGTGGGAGCAGCCATACCCACACCTCGCCAGAGTTAGTTAGGCATTCCTAATGGCCTACCTATTGGCTAACATTTTCACTTATGGCTCAGTTGTCAAGGGAAAGACCCCGCCGAGAAGGATTTCTTCCTGATCCGGCCACTCAGTCATTGAGCGATCCCGATCGCCACTTGGTGGCTCTTACTGGCCTGCGGGCACTCGCAGCGGGTTGGGTAGTGCTGTTTCATGCCAGCTTGCTCTTTCAGCTCTGGGTTCCCCTAACGGCCAAAGCGCTTCCGATCACCGGAATGGGCTTCCTTGGCGTTGATCTCTTCTTTGCATTGAGTGGCTTTGTTTTGTGCCACCGCTACTTGGATTCCCTGGGGCCGAGGCTGACGAGGATCAATGTTCGCGATTTCTTGTTCCTTCGCATTGCTCGTCTTTACCCCGTTCACATTTTTGTACTCCTTCTCTTTACTGCGTACGTAGCAATCCTGGCGGGAACCGGATCTCAAAGAGGGTGGGATGCTAAGTTTCCCGTTTCTGCGATCCCACAAAATATCTTTCTGGTGCATGCGTGGTTTAACCAGCAACTATCTTGGAATGGGCCGGCCTGGTCTGTGTCGATGGAGTGGTTGGCCTACCTGTGCTTTCCCCTTGTAGCGCTCGTTCTTTATCGCATAGCTCAATCGCGAATCGTCGCCTTGTGGGCCGGTTTGTTCATCGTTGTCGTCAATGTGCCACTCGCGCTACATATCGCAGGTGTGTGGACGTTCCCCCCAAATACCTTTGCGACGCTGCCTTCTTACAGCGGTCTCGTGAGTCTTAATCTGGTTCGGCTGCTAGCAGCCTTTGGTGGAGGTTGTGCCGCCTTTGTCCTGGCCCGTGCGTGGCAGCGCTCGCGCGGGGGTAGAAGCCAGCCAGCTCGATGGCTGATTTCACTTTTCTTTGTTTCGCTTCTCTTGTTGGTTGCGCAGTTTGCTCGTAGTGGATCTACTGAGGAATTGCCTCAAACGTGGTTGATTTCACCGATTTTGGTCCTCTTGGTTGCCATGGTGGGACTCGGTGGACGTGGATTTTCCTGGCTTGAGCACAGACGGGTTGTCCAATTGGGACTTTCGTCGTATTCCCTCTACATGACGCACTGGTTTGTTTTCTGTGTCTTTGGCGTGGTTCCGGGAATCGATATCGGCGTAAATTTGGCGGAGAAATTCAGTATTGCCGATCAATCGCTCATCGTTCGTTCTATTTTTTGTTTAGCAGCGATCGCAACGTGTTATGGCGCAGCCCACCTGTGCTGGCGGCTCGTGGAGGAACCATCCCGGCGGACCCTTCGCCGAGTCTTAAGTACTAATGCAGCACAGATTCCGGTTGAAGAGCGGGTTATTGCATCAGCGCAAACGCGTGAACATGAGTGAGTCAACCGTGCAGCCAGAGCTGAAACCAGGGAACTTGCGCTGGCGAGTCCTCTTCACGCTTTTCGCGGTAGGGCTAGCGGCCTATACCGGAATCCGTCTGCCTAACCTGTGGGCTACAACGCTCTATAGCGTTTCTGTAACTGACGGATTCATTCGACGCTCGCTCGTGGGTACTGTTCTCGAACCTATTTATCAGGTTTTTGGTCATACGTACGAAGTAGCGGCCATTGTTGCATTCGTAGTCCTCATTGGTTTGGTTTCCGTCGTGGCTTACCAGGCCATCCGTGCTCGGTTGGCGAGTCAACGTTTGGTGGTACTCGCGTGGTTGCTTCTCCCCACCGGTGGTTACTTATTTCACGAAGTGGGCTACTTAGATCAAGTCATCTACCTCATTCTTTTTCTGTGCCTTTGGTTGCTTGGTCGCCGGAAGTGGGTCATTGCGACGGTTCTGATGGTTGCGACGTCGTTCACTCATGAGATGGCGCTGTTCACGGTCATCCCAGTTTTTATCTTGGTGGCTTTTTACTCACTTCCCCGCAGGGCGGCAGTCATAGCTAGTTCGGTCCCAATGGGTGCGGTGCTCTTGCTCCTGCTCGTGCCGCCAACATCGACTGCCAAAGTCAGTTCACTTGCATCCAGCTTTACTTCCGAAGGGTTTCCGTTTAGGCAGGATGCCCTGGATCTTTTTTCCAGGACCCAGGCGGAGTCGTGGAGTCTGTACAGCTATCAAGATGTCGTTTTCTACCTTGTTCCCATTGCGATCGTCGTTATCACCATTCTTGCCGTGCTAAGGGCCACCGGATTCCTTGATGACGTGAACCTGGTTCTGCCCGCCAAGCTCCCAGTCTTCGTAGCAGTGTCAGCTGTGAGCATCTCGCCGGCATTTTTGGCCTTGGGAGGCTGGGATGGTGCTCGCTGGGGTTTTCTTTTGGTGAGTAACTTCTTCATCGTGCTTTTCCTCGTGCTGTCATGGCGGCAGGTGGAATTCACTCGTCAGCAACTCATGGTGTTAGCCCTGGCCTTACTCGTCATTTCTCGTATTCAATTCCCCTACTTTGACTCCGCTGCTCCGCGCGCCATGCAACTCAACGAAGCGAAATCTTTGGCTAAGGATGTAGTTAAGGGAACGTTCTTCACTATCCCTAGCAAGTAGTTATGTTGTCGCCGACTCAGTGGACATCGTTTTTCCCCTGATCTCTCTGACCGCAAATGCGAAACCAGCGGCGAGGGCCACGGCGATAACGATTCCTGAAGCAACGACCGGTCCAACAGCCCCGTACTTGCTGGCCAGCACAATTGACAGCGGGATGTTTGTCACAACTTGCGCAAGGGTCAGGCCGGCCATGAAGCGCAAACCCTTGGGGTAGGTCAAGGTCATTGCGCTCGGCGCCCAAGCAGACACAATGATGATCACAATTCCAAAGGCCATGAACAGCGAAGTGGGAACGTTGATCGTTCCTTTCGACATGAATCGGGTCAGGAACGGGCCGATGACGACAAGCGCTCCAGCAAGTAGCACACCAAGCCCGGCAAAACCCGCCGTGGTGGTGAGCAGATCGCGCACGCGCAAGGTGTCGGCAACCCGACGCTTGGCAAACAAGGGCCACAAGCTGTTTCCCGAGGCCGCGACCAAACTGCTCAGCGGAGCAAAGAGGGCAAAAACGAGTGAGTACGTCGCCACTGCATTAACGGTTGAAAAATGACTAAGGATGAGTCGGTCCGCTTGCCATGCCACGGGTTCGGCCAGCGAAATGATGACCATCGGGCCAGCGATAGGTAGCAATCGGGCAACGCTGGGGCTAGGGGCGACGTGGCTGGAGGAAAACAGCGAGATGCCGGTGACTCGAGAGGCAATCAGTGTGGT
>CAMCVY010000059.1 GCA_945881995.1 Bifidobacterium breve
GTTGGTTGGAACTCGTTGGGGTGTGTGGCGCTGGTCCACAGTGGATCCCACTGGCGTCATCAGCATCGGCAATCCGCCCTCGGGTGCCGCCGGTGGGTATGGCTGGTTTGACTTAGCAGCGATTACCTTCGCGCCGGGTTTAGTACGACGGTGGGACCGATGGCGCGGTGGGAGAAAAAGCAGCGAGAGTGTCAGCATGGAGCAGCCCGTTCGAGGCGACGGCACAACCGGCCACTAGCCCTGATTCGCCCTTGAAGCCCGAAATCGTTCCGCCGGCTTCTTCAACGATGGGGATTAGTGCGGCGATATCCCACAGCGAAAGCTCGGGTTCGCAGGCAATGTCCGCCTTCCCCTCAGCCACCAGCATGTAGAGGTGAAAGTCGCCATCAGCAGTCGTGGTTTTGACGCGTGAACACAGGCTGGTGAATCGCTCTTGACGTTGAGCCCATTGACTGCGCGGCGAAAAGATCAGCGCAGCATTAACGAGGTCAGGAGTGGTTGAGACACTGAGACGTTTTTGCCCACTGTTGTTTCGCGTAAATGCCCCTGCTTCGCGACTGGCCCACCAACGTTGCTGCATCGCAGGAGCCGACACCACACTGAGCACCACCTCGTCACCAATGACGAGTGCAATCAAAGTGGCCCACACGGGATTGCCACTAATGAAACTTTTGGTTCCATCAATGGGATCAATGATCCATCGGCGATCTTGGCTGGAAGATTCGGCGCCAAACTCTTCGCCAAGCACGACGTCGTCTGGGCGATGCAACGCTAAAAGGTCTCGGATGGCACGCTCAACAGCGGTGTCAGCGTCGCTGACTGGGGTCATGTCGGCTTTGGTTTCAATCACCAGGTCCAGCGCTTGAAAGCGGTCCAAGGTAATCGAATCTGCCGCATCGGCCAACTGATGGGCGAGGTCGAGATCCTCGTTCAGCGCGGGATTGGGCATGGGTTCACGCTATCGCGACTCAGAGCTACGCGAGCGAAGTAGTCGGCGTAGCGAATCAAGGCGTTCGTGGGTGGATTCGCCTTGCTCGACCCAGGCATCCAGGCCGCATTCGGCTTCGTCGTGACTACATCCGCGCGGGCAGTGCTCAGTGCCAGTCGCTAGGTCAGCAAATCCTTGAATCAAACGGTTGGGCTCAACATGTGCGATTCCGAAGGAACGGATGCCCGGCGTATCGATGACCCACCCGCCGTTAGTCAATTCCAAAGCCACGGCAGAAGTAGAAGTGTGTCGACCGCGCCCGGTCACGGCGTTGACGTGACCCGTTGCTCGATCAGCCTCTGGAACAAGGGCGTTGACGAGGGTGGACTTGCCCACTCCGGATGCTCCAAGAAAAACCGTCTTGTGTTGTGTCAAGGCCGCATGCAGTTCCGACAAGTCATCGCCCTTGGTCGTCACGATCGCTTGCACATCAAGAGCCTGATATTGCCGAATGAGTTCATCGGGATCGGCTAAGTCTGACTTGGTTAAAATCAGCAATGGCTTGATCCCTGCATCCAGGGCGGCCAGGATGGCGCGATCCACGAGCCGAGGTTGCGGTTCGGGGTTAGCTAATGCGACGACGACTGCTAGTTGATCTGCATTGGCGACGATGACTCTTTCTTCGGGGTCCGTGTCATCGGCCGTGCGTCGCAGTGTGGTCGTGCGCGGGGCGATCCGCACAATGCGGGCCAAGGTGTCGTCGGTTCCCGAGAGGTCTCCGACTAAGTCAGCTAAATCGCCCACCACGATGCCCTTGCGCCCCATTTCGCGCGCCCGCATGGCGGTGATGACGCGCTCATCGTCACCACTTCCCACGACACATGTCCACCGGCCGCGGTCAACCGCGACGACCATGCCTTGTTCCGCATCCTCATGGGCGGGACGATCTTTCGAACGCGGCCGAGACTTGCCACGCTGGGGCCGCACGCGCACATCGTCTTCGTCGAGACGTGAATGCTTGCGATCGGCCATTACTGCGTTTGCCCCAACATGGTGTTCCACAGTTCAACAAATCCGGGAAGCGTCTTTTCCGTGGTTGCGATGTTTTCCACCTGGACTCCGGAAACACACAATCCGATGATCGCACCAGCGGTGGCCATGCGGTGATCGTTGTAGGAGTGCCACGTTCCACTGTGCAGGGGCGCAGGGGTGATGACCAACCCGTCGCTGGTTTGCAGAGCTTGACCCCCGAGGGCATTGATCTGATCCTCTAGGGCTTTGAGGCGATCGGTTTCGTGTCCTCGCAAATGAGCAATGCCGGTAATCGTGGTGGGCGAGTCGGCGAGCACGGCGACCGCCGCCAAGGTGGGAACAAGTTCACCGACCTCGCGCATGTCCACGTCAATCCCGGCGAGGTTGTCACCGCCACGAACAGTGAGCGCGTCATCGGAGGTGCTGACACGAGCACCCATGGCTTGCAACAGTTCGGGGAAGCGCGCCCCTGCCTGGGTTGTGGCTCCAGGCCAGCCAGCGATGGTCACGGAATTACCAGTAACCGCTGCGGCTGCCAAGAACGGGGCGGCATTGGACAGGTCTGGTTCAATCACCACATCGACGGCCTTGATCGGACCGGGTTGAACCGACCAGGTGGCATGCGTGGGGTCTTCGGTATGCGCCGTGACGTCCACACGACGCTCTCGCAACATCTGCACGGTCATGTCAATGTGTGGCAACGAGGGGATTGCACCGCCGGCATGCTCGATGGTCAAGCCTTCAGTGAAAGCGGGGGCGACGAGCAGGAGTGCGCTGACAAATTGCGACGAGGCGGAAGCATCAAGGGTGATGTGTCCACCGCGCGGTGGACCGTCGGCGCGCAGCGTAAAGGGCAGGAAGCGCCGACCTCCATCGTCAATCGTCACACCCAGCTCGCGAAGCGCGGCGATGACCGGCTGCATGGGACGCACTCGAGCTTGTGGGTCGCCGTCAATGGTGATCTCGCCATGAGCCAGTGAGGCAAGGGCGGGAATAAAGCGCATGACGGTGCCGGCTAGTCCGCAGTTGATGGTCGCGGGCCCGGTCATGGGCTGCGGAATGATTTCCCATCCGCGCACGGGGGAATGAGGGTCGTCAAGGTCGCTTCCGCCGATTCCCAACGACCGCAGTGCCGCGGCCATGTACATCGTGTCGAGGGCATGCAATGGTCGCCAGATCTTGGACGGGCCGTCGCTAATAGCGGCCAAAATCAGGGCGCGGTTGGTAATGGACTTGGACCCAGGAACGTGAACCGTGGCGTTAAAGGCAGCGCGGGCTTGGGGCGCGGGCCAAAGGACAGGTTCATTCACGAATGTCAGCCTACTGATTCCCAGAGCGGTTCCGGCCGTGGCAGGCTGAAGGCATGTGCGGGCGATATGCCGCAGGCCGGCAACCAGATCAGTTGATGGAGCAATTCCACATTGATCACGATGGCACGGGTGGGCAGATTCCACCACCGAGTTACAACGTCGCGCCGACCACGGATGTATTGACGGTGGTCCAAGCCCATGATCGACGTGAACTCAAGGTCATGCGGTGGGGCTTGGTGCCCTCCTGGTCAAAAGACACATCCATGGCCTCACACATGATTAATGCCCGTTCCGAAACCGCTGCAACCAAGCCGTCGTTTCGTCATGCGTTTGCCAAGCAGCGTTGCTTGATTCCCGCTGATGGCTTTTATGAATGGCACACACCCGATGCCGATGATCCTGACGCGAAGATTGGCAAGACTGGCAAGGTGCTGAAACAGCCGTATTTCATTCGCCCAGCAGATCACACCAGTTTGCCCATGGCTGGTTTGTATGAACTCTGGCGAGATCCATCGCGAGTCGGGCAAGCAGACGAGGTGTTGATCACCTGCACTGTTTTGACCACCTCAGCCACTGCGAACTTTGAAGCCATCCACGATCGGATGCCGATGACCGTTACTGCCGATGCCTGGGAAGCGTGGTTGGACCCGGATTTGCAGGACCGCAACGAGGTCGCAGGCTTGATGAAACCAGCAGGTCAACTCGAACTGCAGATCTATCCGGTAAGTACAGCCGTCAACGCGGTGGCCAATAACGGTCCGCGGCTGATCGATCCGCTGGGGGAATAAAGGGCACCCAATGGGTGTTCTAGGCCTCATGGAGACCATTGATGTTCCGGTAGCGTTGAACACTGTGGATACCGAATCTGCGGCCGAGCGGACAGCGCGCTTTGAGCGTGATGCCATGCCTCTGTTGGACCAGTTGTACAGCGCGGCTATGCGGTTGACCCACAACCCCCAAGATGCAGAAGATTTGGTCCAAGACACCTTTGCCAAGGCCTACGCCTCGTTTCACCAATACCAAGATGGAACCAACCTCAAGGCGTGGATGTATCGCATCTTGACTAATACGTTTATTAACTCGTACCGCAAGAAGCAGCGCGAGCCGTTGCAATCGGATGCTGATGGTGTCGAGGACTGGCAGTTAGTGCGCGCCGAGGCTCACACCTCACGGGGTCTACGAAGCGCCGAAACCGAGGCTTTGGATCATCTGCCCGATTCGGATGTGAAAAAGGCGCTACAGGAATTACCATCGGATTTTCGCATGGCTGTGTACCTAGCTGATGTGGAAGGTTTTGCCTACAAGGAGATCGCTGAGATCATGGATACACCGATTGGAACCGTGATGTCACGACTTAATCGAGGCCGGTCAATGTTGCGCACGCTATTGCAGGACTACGCGCGCGAGCGCGGCCTGATCCCGGACGGAGATGCGTCATGACCGAACAAGTTTTTGAATGTACTGAAGTCATTGCTCGCGTGTATGAGTTCATTGACGGCGAAGCGGACCCACAAACGTGCGCAGCAATTCGTGCTCACCTAGAACTGTGCGAGTCATGTGTGGACACGATCGGCGAAGGCCAATCGGTGAAGGCGCTGGTTGCCCGCGCCTGTGGGTGTGAGTCAGCCCCAGATGAATTGCGTCAACGGGTGTCGATGACCATTACGTCGGTCACCATTGAAGAGCAGGAATAGCGCTGGATTAAGCGTTGGGCTTCTTGCCGTGGTTGGCGCCATTCTTTTTACGTGAACGACGCTTGCGGGCGCGCTTGCTCATAACAGACTCCAAAAGGCTCAGATAGTGAACCAAACCTTAGCGGTGCGTACCCGCGTGCCTTGGCGGTGGGTCTGGTCTAGCCGCTGATTCGGCGATTAAGCGCGTCAAGTACAGATCGCGCCACCGCGTCGGCTTCGTCGCCGCGGATTAACGCTGAACCGGTAAGATCTTGTTCCCCAACACGCGGGGTCATGATCGACACCACGGTCAGCACAATGGATTTTGATCCGCTGGGAATGATCGTGACGGATTCGATAGTGGCTTGTTGGCCAAGGAGCTCGCTCACTGCTGCGAGCGTTGCTTGGGCAACCAGGCGTGGCCGATGCGAAATATTAGCTGGTCCGGTGAGCTGGCCTTCAAAAATATGGCCATTGGCGGTCAGGGCGACACTGACTTCCGCTTCGTCTCCGCTGGTTCGCACGGTGATAGCGCTGATGGTGGGGCGTTGGGTGTTGTCCGCACGCTCAGTCTGGGTGGCTTCATCGGCGACTTCGACGCGTTCTGGAACCGCCATCACGCGTGCGGTGGCATCTGCGTTGTAGCTGCTATTACCGGAATTGCGAGCATCGGGAACGACAGACAAGCCGACGGGTTCGCGCAGGTCAAAGTCAACAACTTCGGCGGTCAGATCCATCTCGGCATCTGTTGTGATGCTGTCGTGTTGACCTGAAGGCTGCTGGGGTGGTGTGGGGGCAAGGTCGGAGTCTTCGAGCTGCACCACACTGACAATGCGGTGATCAATATCAAGGTCAAACTGAGCCATGGCAAGAGATTGAACGTCGCGCACGATTTGCTTGGGAGCTTTACCGCTCATGGCCAAGATGTGGATTTCGGTTGGCTCGCTCTTGCCGTTGGTCACCACGCTGGCAGCGCGAATGCCTTGAATCTGCCGCAAGGCGGCTTCAAGGTCAGGGCGCAAGCGCAGGGTGGTCACTTCAGCTCCTTCGGGGGAAGTCGCCAGGAGTGGCGTCATTCCTTGGGAAAAATCTTCTGTTACAACCGTAAGCCCCGCAACGAGCAGGCGTGGGCGGCGCGCCGGTTGCAGGGTGCTCTCCATGCGTTGTTCATCAAGGGAGACGTGCTTCGGGGGCGGTTCCTCTGCTTGCTTTGAGGGGGAAGGTTGGGCCGAGTCGATGGTGGCAAGCAGACCGGGCAGCGTGTGGGCGAGAAACTCGCTTTCGCTGATTCCTTGCGAGCGCAACCCAAGCAGCCCCCTGATCAGGAGGGAGTAGGCCTCACGGCGCTCATTTTCGGGTCCAGCCACCGCCTCAGCGTAGGTCAGGGCCAGTGAGGTGTCATGGCGAGCCTGCCCTTGCTTGAGCCATGTGGGCGATTTGAGGCGGTACATTGTGCCTAGGCGCTGGTCAGGCTTGACTCCAGTGACTTCACACCGTTCACTTGTGTAACGGCAGCCCCTTGAGTCCCGGAACTCGAGAGGTCGTATCAGGTCTATGAGTTGTGCCTGTAGACCGAACTAAAACTGAAGAGAGCGGTACCGGGATCGGCAGCGTGGTGATTCACACGTGTGCAGTTCAGCTGCGCACACCATTGCAATGTCTGTAGTACTGAAACATTGTTGTGCTCCACTTGAGCGGACTTCGGTCCGCTCTTCCCCCAAGCGGAGCGGATCTTGCATAGTCAACAAGCGGTGACTGTGACATGAATCCCTGGGGGTGTTACCCACCATGTTCAAGATGCTTCTCGAGCCAGGCGTTTCCTGGCGTTAAGGTGAATCATCCCGCTGTCGGTCCCCGTATCGCTCTCACCCTTTTGTGGCAGGAGCATTGATGCGCGAGCTTCCCCGCGCTGCACGGCTGGTGATTGTAACCGTTGTTGCAGCCGCGCTTGGTCTCAGCATGTTTGCCATGGGCCACATCGATCAGTGGCTACCTATTTTGGTTTTCGCAGTTCTTTATGTTCTTGCGGATTCGTTGCCCGTCGGACCGGGTACACGAACTGCTGGCCTCACCATTACCGTCACCACCCCGGTAGCCATTGCTGCTTACATCGTGTTGGGTGTGTGGGGCGGAGTTCTTGTCGCTCTGGCCTCCGTCTGTGACGTCACGCGGATCGCACCAGTCAAAAGGGTTTTCAACGCAGGCCAGCTGGTCTTGGCTGTTGCCGCCGGTGGCGCGATCTATGCAGCACTTGGTGGAACCTCAACCTTGGAACCAGCGGACTTCCCGAAGGTCCTTCTTCCTGCCCTGGTCAGCGGTGTGGTCTATGCCTTCATTAACTCCCTTCTTGTTGGCGTGGTCATCGCCATCGTTGAAAATGCCTCATCAATTCGCCTCTTGCGTGACATCTTGTTGCGTACGTTGCTCCCTGGAGTTGCCTACTCGGCACTGGGAATGGTGTTAGCGGTTTTGTGGACGCAAGTAGGTCCCTTGGCCTTGGCTTTTGGTTTGCTGCCGCTGTTTGTTGCTCGCTGGGCGATGGGACAGTTCGCGGCCGAACAGCAGGCGTACAACGCCACGATTCGCACTCTGGTGCAAGCCGTGGAAACAAAGGATGCGTACACCCGCGGTCATAGTGAGCGAGTTGCGCGCGCAGCAGTTTTGATCGGTCAAGCCGTGACGATGTCTGAGGATCGATTGCAGGCATTGGAATACGCGGGCACGCTGCACGACGTTGGAAAGCTCGGTGTCCCGACCACGGTGTTGCGTAAGAGCGGAAAGCTCACCAAGGATGAGTTTGAGGCCATCAAGCTGCACCCAACCCGCGGCCATGACATTGTGCGCGATATTCGATTCCTAGACGAAGCCCTCGCCGGGATTTATCACCACCACGAGCGCCTTGATGGCCTTGGCTATCCCTCAGGTCTTAAGGGCGAAGACATTCCCGAATTTGCCCGCGTTATTGCTGTGGCCGATGCCTTCGATTCGATGACGTCTACTCGTTCGTACCGGTCGGCCCGTAGCGTCGAAGAGGCTATAGAGGAACTCCTCATCTGCCGCGGAACGCAGTTTGATCCGCAGATGGTTGATGCGTTGGTCCTTGCTGTCAGTCACGTGGGTTGGGAACCAGCCAAGCCGCCGACGGCCGAGGAACTGTCCGCCCAACTTGGCGCACCCGTCTTTGACGATGATGACCCGATGATTCCCGAACCCGTCGATGAGCCCAGATTTGTTGTTGGCGAACAAGCACAACGCCCCACTATCGGTGAAGATGCGGTGACCCCATGACCCTGACAGCAGCAGATGCAGTGCGCCCCGGTGGTCGGGTCAGTGAACCTGGTTTAGCCGCTTCGGTCTTACTGGCTGTCGCGGCGTTGCTCATCACCGTGATCTCGCTGTGTTCCACAGCGATTTACGGAGTCAAGCAACCGCTGGTGGCCTTGGCCTTCGGACTGTTCATTGGCGTTGGTGCTTTCTTGCGTTTACGACTTCCCGGCGATCGCGAGGTGTGGCCGGTGGCCACGGCAGGTGCGCTGGCCTACTCAGTGTTGCCTTGGTTTGGTGGCATCAGTGCTGAGCACGCTGCCTATCAAGCGGTTTCGGTGACTGCGCTGGCGATGATCGCTGGAATGTTGCCGCACATGGTCGCAAGTCGACTTCCCGCACTTGACCTAGTAGCCCGACAAGTCTTGGCCGTTGCTTTTGCTGCTTTTGTGTTTAGGCCGAGTTGGCAATTTGGTGAAGCTCGCGGTTATCCAGCGTGGGAACTCTCGCTGATCATGCTGGGCGTGTGTGTACTGGCCTT
>CAMCVY010000060.1 GCA_945881995.1 Bifidobacterium breve
TCGATCAATGCCGATCAAGAGTTAGATGGAATGGGGACCACACTGACTGCACTGTTGTGGTCCGGTTCACGGGTGGGCCTGGTCCACGTAGGGGATTCACGCGCCTATCTGCTGAGGGGCGGTGATCTCCTGCGCCTAACGCATGACCACACCTACGTTCAAACCTTGGTCGATAAGGGTGAGATCTCCGCGGAAGAAGCCGAATCCCACCCCCGCCGTTCACTGTTGATGCAAGCCCTCGATGGTCGCAATCCTTCGCAGCCTGATCTTTCCGTTCGCGAAGTGCGAGCGGGAGATCGCTTCATGGTGTGTAGTGATGGCCTGAGCGGTGTCGTCAGTGAAGCAACGATGGCTGAGGAACTAGCAAGCGGTGAACCTTCCGATGCGGCCCAACGTCTGATTGCTCTCGCCAAACGAGCCGGCGGTCCCGACAACATCACCGTGGTGATTGCCGATGCAGTGGCATCCGAGGCCCGGCCTGATACACAACCCGTTGTCGTGGGAGCAGCCGGCGAACCCGAGCTTGCTGAACGCGCCGCAACCATCGTGGATTCCACCCCAGCAGCCAAAGCACGCCAGCAGTTGGGCGGAGCAGATACCGATCGAGCCCGCGCCCTCGAGCGCTCAGAAGCGACCCAAGGCTACGAACGCCAAGCCCGGCAAACCCGCTGGATTCGTCGCGGACTGATCGCGGCTGGAGTCCTCGTCCTATTCATTCTGGCGGGGGTTTTTACTTCGCAATGGGTTGGCAAGCAGTACTTCGTCGCCAATGAAGCCAACACTGTTGCGATCTATCGAGGCGTCAACCAACAAGTTGCATGGCTCAAGCTGTCAACCGCCGTTGAACTATCAGGTATTTCCACACCTTCGCTGCCTGAACTTACGCAAGGACAAGTCCTCGCTGGTATTGCGGCAACCGACCTTTTTGATGCCCGCGCCATTGTGGAACGGCTTCGCGGCGAGGCTGCAAGTTGTGCCGTGGCGACTCCTCCTGCAGGTTGTCCCACCTCACAACCCATCCCAGCCCCAACTCTCACTCCTCGATTTGTCATTCCCACCCCGACCACTACCGGGTGAGTTCGGGTGACTAATCCAGTAACTGTTGCACCTACCAACATCAAGCAACGTCGAATAGCTGAGCTTTTTCTTCTAGTTCTCGCCATTGCTATTTCCACCGCTGGTTACATTGCCGCGAGTCTGGGCTACACCAACACCATGCCAACGGATTTGTGGTTAGTCGTTGGCGCGTGCAGTGGGCTGTTCCTCACTGCACACCTGGCTATTCGCAAGTTCGCTCCCTACGCCGATCCTTTGCTCCTTCCGCTTGCCGCGTTCCTGAACCTCATCGGATTAGTCCTGATCCATCGCCTCGACCTTGCCGATGCTGCGCGCGCTGAACGTGCTGGCCGAGCCATTCCGCGGGCCGACGCGATCGCCCAACTGACCTGGACAGCCGTGGGCATCATCTTGTTTGTTGCGGTACTTGTGATCCTGCGTGATCACCGCATCCTGCAACGCTTTACCTATACAGCCTTGGTCCTTGGTGTCACGCTGTTAGTGCTTCCGCTCCTACCGTTCATCGGTACCTCGATCAATGGCGCGCGATTGTGGTTGCGCTTAGGACCGCTGTCATTCCAACCAGCCGAAATGGCCAAGCTCTGTCTGATCGTCTTTCTTGCCGGATACCTAGTGGTCAAGCGCGATGCTCTGGCCACAGCCCGCAGTCGAGTCCTGGGCGTTGACCTTCCCCGTGGCCGCGATCTGGGGCCGCTGCTCATTGCCTGGGTGGCCAGCATGGGTGTCTTGGTTTTTCAACGCGACTTGGGTACAGCGCTGTTGTTCTTTGGACTGTTCATCCTGTTGCTCTACGTCGCGACCGAGCGTCGCTCGTGGTTGCTATTGGGCAGCATCTTGTTTGTTGCCGGTGCTGGCTTGGCGTACTTCGCATTTGGTCACGTCCAACAGCGTTTTGATGTCTGGCTTAATCCCTTTAGTGACCCCAACGGCACGGCATTCCAAATCGTTCAATCAATGTTTGGTCTAGCCGCCGGTGGAGTTCTAGGGACCGGACTCGGCCTGGGAAATCCCCAATTCGTGCCCTTCGCCAAAACCGACTTCATCATGGCCACAGCAGGCGAAGAGCTAGGCCTAGCCGGGTTGATCGTCATTTTGATGATCTACGCCGTGCTCGCTCAACGAGGCTTTCGTATCGCGGTTTCGGCACGCGACGCCTTTGGCACTTTGCTGGCCGGGGGGTTGTCTATCGTCATCGTCCTTCAAGTCTTCATTGTCGTTGGGGGCGTGACTCGCCTCATCCCGTTGACCGGACTAACCACGCCTTTCCTGTCCTATGGCGGTTCATCGCTGGTAGCCAACTGGATCATCATTGCTTTGCTTGTGCGTATTAGCGATGGCGCCCGCAAACCCGCGCCACCGATTCGCCCATCGCGTGATGATGCACTGACTCAAGTGGTGCAACTATGAACAACCCGCTTCGCAAACTCAGCGGATTCGCCGCAGTGCTCCTCATCGCTTTGCTCATCAACCTCACCTACGTTCAGGTCTTCAACGCCAACGCGTTAAAACAAAAGCCTGGCAACGCACGCACTGTCTTGAGTGAATACGACCGCCAGCGCGGCCCGATCACCGTGGGTAGCAAATCCATCGCGACTTCCACACCCACCCAAGGTCAGTTCTCGTACGTGCGCACGTATCCAGAGGGCTCGCTCTATGCGCACACCACGGGCTACTACTCGTTGCTCTACGGAGCGAGCGGTTTAGAACGAGTGGAAAATTCGATTTTGTCCGGCACCGATGATCGGCTGCTGGTGGACCGCTTGAGCCAATTGCTGGCCGGGCGGGCGCCCAAGGGTGGCAGTGTGCAAACCACTCTGCTCCCCGATGCTCAACGCACCGCCTTGCGTCAACTCAAGGGACGCCGCGGCGCGGTGCTCGCCATTGATCCCAGCACAGGGGCGATTTTAGCCATGGTGTCATCTCCCACCTTTGATCCCAACCTGCTGGCCTCGCCTAACGTGGCCACCGAGCGCGAGGCATGGTCGAAACTGCAAAACGACGAAGACAGCCCCCTCCTCAATCGCTCCATTGCCCAGGTGTATCCCCCGGGTTCAACATTCAAGCTAGTCACAGCGGCCGCAGCACTATCTACGGGTAAGTACACCAAGAAATCTTCCCTCTTCGGACCAGCATCACTGAAACTTCCGTTGTCTAACAATCGTCTGCCTAACCAAAATGGCAAAGCGTGCGGCACGAACAACAAAACCACACTGGAAAACGCCATTCGCATTTCGTGCAATACCGCGTTGGCAAACCTTGGACTAGTGATTGGTAACGATGTCATTGCCGATCAAGCCGAAAAGTTTGGTTTCAATCAATCCTTTGACATTCCCTTGTCTTCGGCAACGAGTGTGTACCCACGCGATATCGACCGGCCACAGACGGCACTGTCCGCAATTGGGCAATTTGATGTTCGCTCGACAGTGCTCCAAATGGCCCTTGTGGCTGCCGGCATTGGCAATCAGGGGGTGGTCATGAAGCCGTATCTAGTGGCTCAAACCCGTGGCCCGGACCTCGCTGTCCTTGATGCCACCACCCCTACGGTGTTTAGCCAGGCTGTCAGCGCCGACGTTGCTGCGCAATTGCGCGACATGATGGTCACCGTCGTCAAGAGTGGAACCGGACGACGAGCGGCCATCCCCGGTGTCCAGGTTGCCGGAAAGACTGGAACAGCCCAGCAGGGCAACGGCAAGCCACCACACGCATGGTTCGTTTCGTTCGCGCCTGCCAAGAACCCAAAAGTCGCTGTCGCCGTCATCATTGAAGACGGCGATGGCTCAACCGAAATCAGCGGTGGGCGCTTAGCAGCGCCAATCGCGCGAGCCGTGATGGAAGCAGTGCTCAACCAATGAGAGGCTGAGCACAACAATCGGAAGGATCTGCACGCGATGGTCAACAGCAAGGTGCTCGGGGATCGCTACGAATTGGCTGAACTCTTAGGCCAGGGTGGTATGGCTGAGGTCTATCGCGCTCGCGACCTCCGCCTTGGACGCAACGTCGCCGTCAAGATCCTGCGCACTGATCTGGCCCGTGACCCTTCTTTCGAACGCCGGTTTGCTCGCGAAGCTCAAGCCTGTGCCGGCATGAACCACCCCAACGTCGTCGCTGTTTTTGATACTGGCTCGCAGGTGGAAGGCGACACCACTATCCCGTACATCGTGATGGAGTACGTCGATGGCACCACCTTGAAAGACCTCCTATTGACCGGTCGCCGCCTCCTGCCCCAGCGCGCGCTCGAAATCACCGCTGGTGTCTTAGGGGCACTGGAATACAGCCACCAGCAAGGCATCATTCACCGCGACATCAAGCCTGCCAACATCATGTTGACGCGAACTGGGGAAGTCAAAGTCATGGACTTTGGCATCGCCCGCGCACTCGATGACGCTCAAGCCACCATGACGCAAGCCTCCACCGTCATGGGAACCGCGCAGTACCTGTCACCCGAACAAGGGCGCGGTGAAACTGCGGACGCCCGCTCGGATGTGTACGCCACCGGCTGCTTGTTGTATGAACTCCTCACCTCGCGGCCACCCTTTGTTGGTGACACCACAGCATCGGTGGTTTACCAACACGTTCGCGAAAACCCAATCCCGCCATCACAAATCGATCCTGAAGTTTCCGCCCCCGCGGACGCAGTGGTGCTCAAGGCCATGTCCAAGAATCCAGAAAACAGGTACCAAACCGCTGGCGAAATGCGTTCTGATGTCTTGCGCGCCGTTGATGGCGAACCCGTTCGGGCCACGCCGGTGATGGAACAAACCACTGCTGTGGCTCCGATGGCTACGTACGACGGTGACGAGCGCGAGCGACGCAAGAGATTGGGCTATATCGCGATCGGCCTTGGCGTTGTTGGCGCGCTGGTTTTGGGCTTCTTCCTGATCAAGCCGCTCCTGGTTAACACGGTGACCTATCCGGTCCCTGACCTCACAGGTCAAACCGTGGCCCAAGCCACCGTGCTGTTGAAGGATGCGAAATTTGAGTTAGGCACCGTCACGGAAGCGCCATCGGATGCCGTTCCACAAACCATCATTAGTCAAACCCCTGCTATCGGAGCTGAGGCTCAAGCAGGCTCGGCCATTAATGTCACCATCTCCACTGGTCCAGCCAAAGCCATCGTTCCGGCAATTAAGAATCTTTCTCTCGATGAGGCCTCACGCCTTTTGAGCGAAGCTGGACTCAAGCTCGGTACGAAAACTTTGCTTGAATCCGATGCGCCGGTAAACCAGGTGTTGGATTCGGATCCGGCGGAAGGCACCAGTGTTGATTCCGGATCAGTTGTCAACGTCACTATCTCCAGTGGCGCCGTAGTAGTTCCGGATGTTCGCGGAGCAACGCAGGCTGATGCCACCGCTGAACTGGAATCCTTCGGGTTCCGCGTATTGGTTACCAAATCCAAGACCAACGAAGTACCACCTGGGACTGTGGTGAAGCAAAGTCCGATTGCCGGAGCCAAGGCAAAGAACGGCTCGACGGTGACGATTACTGTTGCCGAAGCGGCTCCTACTCCCTCGCCTACGCCGACAACGCCGCCAACGACGGCCCCACCAACAACTCCCTAAGCGCTAGGGATCACCGGTGCCAAGCCACTGGCGAGATCTACGGCATCAATCTTGCCGCATTCAACGAGCCAATTAGCCAGCATGAGGTGACCACCCTGAGTCAACACTGATTCGGGGTGGAACTGCACGCCTTCAATGGCTAATGAGCGGTGCCGCACTCCCATGATCACCCCAGACTGAGTGGTCGCGGTGACCACGAGTTCAGCCGGCAATGATTCCGGAGCGATGGCTAGCGAGTGGTAGCGAGTCGCGGTAAATGGATCAGGCAACCCAGCAAAAACTCCGACGCCTTCATGAAACACCTCAGATGTTTTACCGTGCAGGAGTTCCGGAGCGCGAACGATCGACGCGCCAAACGCTGCACCAATCGCCTGGTGACCAAGGCACACACCAAAGATCGGCACTTTTCCACCGACATGCTTGACCATGTCGATACACACTCCTGCGGATTCAGGCGTGCCCGGACCTGGGCTCAACAACACGCCGTCATAGCCCAAGGCATCGTCAACAAAGACCTCATCATTGCGACGCACATCGCAGTGCGCGCCAAGTTGGCCGAGGTACTGCACCAAGTTAAAGACGAAGGAGTCGTAGTTATCAACCACCAAGATTGAGGTCATGAACGCGCTCCTTTGCTCGTCGTGCCGCTCAGCCTTAGGCCAAGGGTTTGCCCTGAATTACTAAACCCTGGGTCAACAATGGCTGGATTTTGCTCCTGTGGCACCACACCTGATGGAACGCTGTCAGCTGGTTGCTCATTGGTCGTCGAATCTTCGACCGTTACGTCAGTAAATGGCAGGCGTGGTTCAACCCACGGAAAGACCACAAGGAATAACAGCGCTAAAACGGCCGCTAAAAGGACCGTTGCTTCCAGTGCGCGGACAATCCACGGCCCAGGAAGACGACGCCACAACCAGACGTACACCGCGCTCCTTTGCTTAAGTCGAACCCAGACTAATGCTCACACGAGGTTGCTAATCGCCGCTGGGGCACCGAGAGTCTTGGGGTACTTATCCACCATCTTGCCGAAGACAATCAGGCGCTCATAGGAAGCCCAGCGCGGATTGCACGTGGTCATAGTCAGTAAAGCTTCGGTTGGCTGGACGCCGGGCACGGGATTCTTCGTCGGAATGGGATTGAGTACCCACGTGTCCTTCGGTTTCACAATAACCACTTTGTTGATGCTGTAGGTCACCCATGAGTCAGGCGTCTGCACATACACGAGGTCGCCTGATTCCATCCGATCCAAATTCCGGAACGGCTCGCCATTAGTTGCGCGGTGTCCAGCCACAGCAAAGTTGCCGATTTCACCTGGCTGCGCGTTCCCCCGATAGTGGGTAAGACCCTTCTTCAAGTTGGACAAACTTTCGCCTTCGATCAGCGGCTTGACCCAATCCGATCCAAGACGCGGAATATAGATCAATCCATACCCTTGTCCGTCAGAAATCTTCGCTGGCACGGTGGACTGACCGGGCAATGAGGGCGCGACCGGGATGACGAAGGCCTTCTTGATCTCACTAATGGCGGTGTTCGTCTGCTGATCCGAGGAAAGGTTGGTCCAAAAAAGTTGATAGGTGCAAAACAGCAGCAGCACCACACCCATCGTGATGAAGCCTTCGCCCAAACTGCGCACTGCCACACGCGCGCGTTCTACTCGCGCCGCCCGCCGTTCTTGACGGGTTGGACCCTCGGGGCGGTAGGAGTTAGAAGACGCGCTGGCTGCCGCTATCTGCGTCACGGTGCCCTCCTCGCCTCAAGCAGTTTCACTGATCCGTTGTACCCAGGAAGCGTCAACGACTTCTCTGGGATTTCACGATAGCCCAAACCCACGGCATCGACCCAGGTTCGATAAGCCGCAACCTCCGGAGAGACAGCTAAAGCTTTTTGCATGGCTTTTTGATTACCAACAGCCGAAATCTTAAACGGTGGTGCGTACACCCGGCCTTGGAGAATCAAGGTATTACCCACGCATCGCACAGCGCTGGTGGAGATCACTCGCTGATCCATAATCCGCATCGCCTGGGCACCACCACTCCACAAAGCATTGACTACTCCTTGCACATCTTGTTGGTGAACAACGACATCGTCGGGCTCGACTCCGGCAGGCAGAGCCGACTGCACCGATCGCGGAGCGTCATTGAGTTCCACCGTCAGGCCTGGTCCCTTCACCGCGCTCACGCCCGCTTGGGCCTCTAGCGTCTTGGACGCCGCCGAGTCGGAAATGTTTCCCTGCTGGCTCAAGCGTGTGACATCACTGCGCAGGCCTGCCACAGCATCGGTTCGCGCACCCAGTTGAGCTTGGCGAGCGGCAATCAAGTCCGTCAGTTCAGTCCTGCGCTCGGCACGCAAATCCGTGCCTTGGGCCGTTGATGCACCGGACACAATCAAGAATCCGGCGCCTACCGCCGCAATGGGTACCGCGATCGACCAGATCCGTGATCGGGTGGTTCCACCAGCTTGCTCCCCATCAGTTGCCTGAATTGGGGTCTCGGATACGTCGGAACCGCTCACATCCCCTACGCTAACGGTGTCCGCAACCGCTAGGAGAATCCCGTGCCCAAGTCGCGTCTTCGCAAAAAGAAGCCGAACTACACGCCAGAGTCAGCCATCGCCGAGCGCAAGGCTGTCAAGATCGGTCCCAAGCCGTGGATCGCGCCCTTGATGATCGGGTTGTTCCTCTTTGGGCTGCTGTGGATCGTGGTCTTCTACATCACCCGCGGCGACGTTGCGTTGATGCGCGAATTGGGCAACTGGAACCTCGCGGTCGGATTCGTCTTCATTGCCGGCGGCTTTGTTGTCGCCACCCGCTGGCGCTAGGAACGCTTCCCGGGGCGAATTACAACCATGTGATTCATCCACACCAGCTATCCACAGTGTGGATGACTGGGCCTAAATCCCAGTCAATTGGCCCACTCGATACATGACTAACACCCCAAGAACCACAACAATCCCCCCT
>CAMCVY010000061.1 GCA_945881995.1 Bifidobacterium breve
CTCCGCGCATCTTTAAAAACTCTTCGTTTTCGGCGCCGAAGTACTTCTCTAGGTAGTCAATGTCGATGCGGGTGTCTCGACGCGAGACAAGTTCGGAGTAGAAGAAGATTTGCGGGATCGTGCCAAACACCATGACAAAGTGCGGGACATCGGTTTCCTGTGACAAGAACACCTGAAGGTTCATGTCCAAGATAGAGGCCTTGCGGTTGCCAATCCAGGAGTTAGCAACATGCTCGGCGTGCTGTCCGGTCCAGGTTTGCATGGAACCTTCGAAAGAGGTTTCCATTTCGCCGGTTTCCTTGTTAGGCGCTTCGTTAGCCCAGTAGTCCAGACCGATGGAAGCCTGCTGGGGCTCCAGACCAGGAATTTCTTCCATCACGCGGTCCTTGAGGTCGCTCAAGATGCCGTAGAGCTGACGGTGGGTGTCGGTTACGTCAACGTTGGGGTTTTCGGCAAGGAACTCGTGGATGGTTTTGGTTTGACTAACCGGCTGTGTCATTAAGGTGCTCCTGAAGCGGTGGCGGGACTTGCCCATGGATTGATAGACCCGAAATCTAGACGACTTTGGGCTCCCATGGTGCGGGGTTGGGCAGTTTTGACCATTAAATGGGATCAGCGCCGTGCTAGAGCCCGAAAACCTCATCGAAGTGCGCGGTCGTCATGCGCACTTTGCACGTGAGTGGCGCGCCGATGTCAGGGGCGGCCATGCCACCCGGCAGCCAGACCATGGACACCTGCATGTGTGGCGGCTCAGCGAACCACAGGCGTTGACCAGCCAACCAAAACGGTGATGCGGCTTTGCCAAAGGCTTGCAGGCCGGTTCGAGCTACGGCCTTACCCCGACCAGTGAGGCCGCGACTTACTGATGGTGCTTCAAGACCGACGCCGTGAAATGTTCCGCCCGAGACGACGAGGACGTGACCATTTTTTGGTGCACTTTGTTGGCGGTATCCCACCCGATCGCCCTTAGCGACTTCGTGCACGTCCAGGACGGTGGCGTTGACAGCAAAGTGCTCGCGATTTCCATGCCAGAGTTGAGTACCAACCCGTGGCTTAATGGTGGTGGTGGAGAGAGTCGTTCGGACCTGAGCCAGTTCGGCCGCCGAAAGGTGAGAAACCCACAGTGTGTGCGGGGAAAGTCCAGCATCGGTCAACCGTGAGGCCCACGTGATGACTTCGTTGACCTTGGTTCCTTTGGCTTGCTCGTCGAAGGGCAGGTGGAGCGCGAAGCCGCGAACATCAAGGCCATCTAGTGGTCGGATCAACGACTCAAGATCAGTGGGTTGAACGCCATGGCGTCGTAACGAGGACAGTACTTCAACGACCACAGGAGCCCCAGGTTGGTCCGCCGCAAGCGCGATAACGGCTTCGGGATGGGCCAGGGTTCGGATCGCAGTTTTTGATGCATCGCGCTCGGCTGCGGAGAGGGTTGGGTGCCACGGCGATAAGACCAAGACCTCGCGAGCAAAGTGTTCGCGCACGCGGGGGACTTCGCTGTGGGTGCCAACTGCGATAGTGCTGACCGGTAACGCCGAGGCTTCGCGCGCTAACTGGTCATTACCAAATCCGTAACCGTTGCCTTTGATGACGGGCACGATGCTGGAGTCTTGGGCAATGGAGCGCGCGAGATGATCACGCCACTGCTGGCCATCAACGCGAAGCGAAAAACTCACGCCCTCATCCTCTCGCGAAAAGTGTTATCGGCGGGCTAAGTACAGCCTGATGGCTCGGTGCAGGATGGGCTGAACGGGTAAATCGAACTCCCCGATGTATTCGCTGACCTGGCCGCCCGTGCCCAACTTAAAGCGAATAAGTCCGAAAAGGTGGTGGTTGGGGTCAAGGCTGTCGCCGATGCCCCGAAGGTCGTAGGTGTGGCAGTTACTGGCGTGTGCGGCCTGGATCATGGCCCACTGAACGGCGTTACTAGGGCGGAAGTCGCGGCCCGCTGTGGTGGACGCACCGTAGGAATACCACGCGTGCCCGCCCACAGTGACCAACGTGGTCGCGGCCAAAACGTCCCCGTCCTTTTTGGCTAAGAAGAGCCGCAGGCGTGCGGGATCTTCGGCTTCCATCGCTTTCCACATACGTTCGAAATAGCGCAGGGGACGAGGCGTAAACCTGTCGCGTTGCGCTGTTTCGACATACACGGCATGGAAGTCAGCGAGGTCGTCGAAGGTTCCCTCGATCACCTCGACGCCTGATTTTTCGGCCTTGCGAATGTTGCGACGCCACTCTTGGTTCATCCCGTTGAACAGATCGTCAACGTTTTTGGCACGCAAATCAAGTTGAAAAACAAAACGCGGTTGAACATCACCAAAGCCGTCGCCTTCGGCCACTTCTTGATGCCATCCCAAGGCACGCAACTGCGCGACGAGTTCAGTTGCGTGTTCGTTTGAAGCCTCCGGAACCACGTCCTGCAATTTCGCGCTGGAGTTGGCAATCGCATCTTTGATCGAGTGGGCAGACCATTGACGCACGATCACGGGCGGACCCATTTTGATCGTGAAGACTTTTTTGCCCTTGAGGTAAGCGGTCAACGGGTTCACCCAGTGCGCTGCCGGGCCGGGGGTCAGAGTAGGGAAAGTAGGTCCCTCGGGGAGGTAGGCCAAGGACCACTTCAGCCGCGGGATAGGTCGGTACAGGACTAAGGCCGCGCTGACCAACTGTTCACCGTCGAACCAGCCCAAGGATTCGTTGCGCCAGTCAGCCTTGACCTGTCCCCAGGCGGGGGTTTGGAGGAAGGAAATCGAGCTCGAGGCGTCCTGGGACTGGATCCAGGCCAGGTGCTGGTCGGAGGTGAGGGGGCGAACCGTCAGCTCGGAGGGGGTGGAGTTCGCGGACACCCCTCAACCCTAGCCACAGATTGACCGGATTCGACTATCCCTAGGCGCCCCGATAACTCACCGGATTTTCTCCGCCTGTTCACCTTCTCGTTGCTTTGTCGTACGCCTAGCCCGACATCTTTAGGGCATTACCAGCCCAAGGAGGTGTGCATGTCTGATCCACGCGTTGTCTTTCTCGGCGGTGATGACTCGGCGCCACAGGGCCTGACCTTTGCTGATTCAGCACATGATGACAGTTCGTCGTGGGTGATGTGGCGAGTGCTCACCGCGAACAACCGCGATGTCGGTCGCTGCCAAATCCTCCATCACGAGCACGCTGACAGTGTCGCGGATTTTATGAACTTCAAAGCACATGTGGAGCGCATGGAACCGGTGATCTCGCATGCGCAGGTAGGTGTGGAGTGGACCTGGTCTTTGTTGCTGGATGAAATACCCGTTGCACGCAGTTCGCGCGGTTATGAACGACTGCGCGAATGCCACTACAGCTTGACGCAGTTTCTCAATGCGGTGCCCGTTGCTGTTGTGGTCGACGACCCGGCTCACATGGTGCGGCAACGACGCGACCACCCGATTCCGGGAACCTTTGAGCCGTTGGCTGATGCGCTGTGACCACAACAGTTGTCGAAACCGACGTAGACAATGCTCTTGTTGCTGATCAAGCCCGCGAAATTATCGCCAAGGTTGATCGACCGGACTTGATTTTCCGCGGCATCATTCGTACCAGCGGTATCGCGGTTCTCACGGTCATGTCTTTGATTGGTGTCTTCCTGGCTTATCGCGCCGGTGAGGCCCTGAATGTGGCTGGCTGGTCGTTCCTGACGGAGCAAGCGTGGGAACCAGACTCAGGAAAATTCGGTGTAGCGGCCATCATCGTGGGAACAGTTTTGATTGCCTTGGTGGCCATCGGTATTGCTGTTCCGTTAGCCATTGCCGTAGCGCTCTACATCTCCGAATACGCCCCGCGCAGATTGCAATCCACGTTCGTCAGCTTGGTTGACCTCATGGCGGCGGTCCCTTCGATCGTGTACGGCTTGTGGGGATTGTTCTTCCTGCAATCAAACGTAACCGGGGTTGGACGATGGATCTCTACCTACTTCGGTTGGATTCCATTTCTCTCTGTTAAGGGCGCTGATCCCACGGACCCGTTGTCTCCATCAACGGTGTACACCTCGTCGACCTTCATCGCCGGAATCGTTGTTGCCTTGATGGTCGCTCCCATCATTTGCTCAATTATGCGCGAGGTTTTCTCGCAAGCACCGTCGGGAGAGCGTGAAGGCGCTTATGCGTTGGGTTCAACCAAATGGGGAATGATCCGCACAGTTGTGCTGCCGTTTGGAAAAGGCGGCATGATCGGCGGCACCATGCTGGGCCTGGGCCGTGCCCTGGGTGAAACGATCGCGGTGTACCTGATCATCTCGCCGGTTTTCATCATTCAGCCGCGCATTTTGGAGAGCGGTACCAGCTCCGTTGCTTCCTTGATCGCTCTTCGCTATGGCGAAGCCACCAACTTTGGCACCTCAGCCCTGATGGCGGCTGGGTTGGCGCTGTTCTTGATGACCCTGGTCGTGAACTTCATCGCCTCATCTGTGGTCGCGCGCAGTCGTTCCGGCGCGGAGAGTGGGTAGATATGGCGAGCGTGAATTCGGTTGAGTCCCGACGCAGTACCGCTACATTTCGCCTGACCGATCTCTATTCGTTAGTGGGCGCGGTTGTTGCTGCGCTGTCATTTAGCCTGTTGCTGTTTACCAAGATCTTGCCCTTTTCAGGGTCCATTGGTTTCGTAGTCGTTTCCTACGCCGCCTTTATCGCGATCTACTCCGCTCTGGTCAGCCTTGAAGCCGAAGGCCCCATCATTCGCGACAAGATCGCCACGGTCGTGGTCCACAGCCTGGCCTTCCTCATGCTCTTGGCTCTGGTATTTGTTGTCGTTTACACGCTTATTCGTGGGTTCAGCGCGCTGTCATATCTGAACTTCTTTACCCAAGACCAGTCACGCACCGGACCGCTAGATCCCCTGAGTTCGGGCGGTGTACTGCACGCGATTGTCGGAACACTCGAGATGATTGCCCTGGCCTTGCTCATCACCATTCCGCTGGGAATCTCCTGCGCAGTCTTTTTAAACGAAATCAGTGGGCGTCTGAGCCGACTAGTACGCACCATCGCCGAGGCGATGACCGCGCTGCCGTCGATCGTGGCTGGTTTGTTTATCTATGCGACCTTTATCTTGATTTTTGGCCTGCCGAAATCCGGGATTGCTGCCTCGTTGGCGATCAGCGTGATGATGCTGCCCATCATCATTCGTGCCTCCGATGTGGTCTTGCGTTTGGTACCCGCGAACCTGAAAGAAGCTTCGTACGCCATGGGTACCAGTCAATGGCGCACGGTGTGGCACGTGACGTTGCCAACGGCGCGATCCGGTTTGACCACCGCAGTCATCTTGGGAACAGCCCGCGGCATCGGCGAGACCTCCCCGGTACTACTCACCGCTGGATTTACCGCCTCGTTGAACGCCGATCCTTCACGCAATCCGATGATCTCGTTGCCACTAGCGGTCTTCAACTTTGTGAAGTCACCGGAGCCGGCGATGATCGCACGCGGCTTCGGGGCCGCAGCACTCTTGATGCTTCTTGTGCTGCTCCTTTTCGTGATTGCCCGCATTATCGGTGGGAAAGCGCCCGGTGTTTTGAGCACTCGTCAACAAAAAAGTCGTGAACGTCAATCACACGACGATGCGGTGCGCATGGCCAAGTCAAGTGCCGAACCAACCAATACGGACACCCCATGAATGAACAACGAAGGAAGTCAGACATGAAATCGGCCACTGTCCGCCTTGTCGCCACGGTGATCTTGACGGCGATCCTTACGACCCTAGGACTAAACGCCGCTAGCCCTGCTCAGGCTGCCGGATACGTCCCGATCAGCGGTGCCGGTTCGACGTGGAGTCAAAACGCCCTTGACCAATGGCGACGAAACGTTGATCAATTCGGCATTCGCGTGAACTACCAGGGAACCGGATCTTCGGACGGTCGCAATCAATTCCGTAACGGCACCGTCGACTTCGCAGTCTCGGAAATTCCCTACGGTCTCAAAGATGGAAACGTGATTGACCAGCCACCGATTCGCAAGTACGCCTACATGCCGATTGTTGCTGGTGGCACATCCTTGATGTACAACCTGACTATTTCCGGCAAGCGCGTGACGAACTTGCGCTTGTCAGGATTGACAGTGGCGAAGATCTTCACCGGCACGATCAAGTCGTGGAATGACCCTGCGATCAAGGCAGATAACCCCGGACTGTCCATGCCGGCGCGCCGGATCGTTCCCGTGGTTCGCTCCGACGGCTCGGGTACCACGGCACAGATGACTGCTTATCTGGCTGCGCAATACCCATCGGTGTGGAATTCCTACTGTGCCAAAGCGGGACGTTCGACGCCGTGTGGAGGAACCTCCACCTACCCGATTGTGTCCGGTGGCGGCTTTACTGCCCAGGCAGGTTCGCTGGGTGTGAGTGGCTACGTTTCACAGGAACAAAATGTGGGAACGATTACCTACGTTGAGTACAGCTACGCATTGAACACCGGTTACCCAGTGGCGAAGTTGTTGAACAAGTCTGGATACTACGTTGAGCCGACGCCAAACAACACGGCTGTGGGTTTGCAGGGTGTCAAGATCAACACCAATCCCACATCAAGCGCGTACCTGACCAGTGATCTGACCGGCGTGTACAACAACAGTGATCGCCGGACGTATCCGCTGTCGAGCTACAGCTACATGGTGATCCCGACCAAGATTGAGGGCACGCTTAACGCGAACAAGGGAAAGACCTTGGGCGCTTTTGCCTACTACTTTCTGTGCGAGGGTCAACGTCAAGCTCCAGTTTTGGGCTATTCACCGTTGCCGTTGAACTTGGTGCAAGCAGGTTTGGCGCAGGTACGCCGGATTCCTGGTGTCGAAGCCAAGGCGATTGATATCAAGAAGTGCAATAACCCGACTTTTAGTTCCGATGGAAAGAACCTGCTCGCAAAGAATGCGCCACAGCCGCAATCTTGTGACAAGCAAGGCGCCACACAATGCGCGACAGGCACCGGCGGGGCGTCCAAGACGTCAACATCCGTTTCATCGTCAGGATCAACGAGCCCGTCAACCACCACTGGTGGAAGTTCCGGTACCACCGGCACGACAGGTGGCACAACAACAACGACCAGTGGTACTGGGCAAACCACAGCCAACGGTGATTCCGGTCAAGGCATTTCCACGGTCAATGGCACAGCGGTCACGCTGCCTATCTCCAGCAGATGGGGACTTGAACAAGCGGCCATGGTGTTCGCCGCTATTGCGTTGCTCGTTGTGCTGATTGCCCCACCTTTGGTGGCTCGACGACTAGGCGCGGGGACTAATAAGTGAATCAACGTATGAAAGCACGTTTGAGCGCATCCGCAGTCCTGGCTATTGCGGTGATGACACTGGCTCCGCTGACCCAAGTCAGTGCATCACCCGTGCGCGCGCTCACCAGCTCCGCGGTAACGGTTGAAGGCAGTGGAGACTTTTCGGACCTGAAGGTCACCGTGTCCCAGACCCGGAACCTGCTTGATCAAGTGGTGGAGATTTCCTGGGAAGGCGCCACACCAACCCAACCTGGGAGCGGGCAGTACGCGATCAACTACCTGCAGATCATGCAGTGTTGGGGTGATGATCCAGCTGGACCGGATCGTGCGCAATGTCAATACGGCGGCTTGACGGGCGATTTCCGAGGCGGTGCTCAAACAGCATCACGCCAGGTCAACTACGGTGCAAACTTGATTGACCCGCTCGAGGACTTGAAGCCCCCTGCCGGGTCCTTGTCCAATGTCTACGCTCCCTTTCAATCGGTTACAGGGAAGACCACCGACCAAGCGGTGAACGAGTTTTACGATGGCTCAACCACCAACGAAGTGCCGTATGCGCAAACACGTGTTGATGGCACTGGACGGGAGTACTTCAATGTTCAAAGCCTGAGGGACGCCCCGGGTCTGGGGTGCGGTGAACCCATTGACAGCGGCACCAGCGTCAAGGGTCGATCCTGCTGGTTAGTCATCGTTCCGCGGAGCAACCGTGAAGTTGATGGCTCAGTGCGCACCATCTCCACCAACGATCAGTTGGTTTCCTCTCCGCTGAGTCAATCCAACTGGAACAACCGCCTCGTGGTGAAGTTGCAGTTTGAGCAAGCGGGGCAACCGTGTCCCTTGGGCCGCGAAGAGCGCAAGACGCTGGGCCACGAGCAAATTGCTGAAGCGATTTTGCGCTGGCAACCAAAATTATGTGAAGGCAAGGGCGCGGTTTACTCCTACTCTCAAGTCAGCGACGAGACTGCTCGACGCGAGTTGAAATCCGATGACCCAGGCCTGGTGTATGTGTCGAAGCCGCTTGAGCCGGGAAGTGTGCCGAGCACCACTCCTGCTGTGTACGCACCCGTTGGCGTTTCCGGATTGACGATTGCCTTTAACGTTGATAGTCAATCGTTTTTTCGTGCGCCACCAGAGATCAAGCAACGTGATGGGCAGCGCATCACCACGTTGAAACTCACTCCACGCCTGGTGGCCAAGTTGCTGACCCAGTCTTATCGTCGCGCAGTCGATGTTGAAGCTCCTTCAGTCACTGGCAATCCACTGGACATGACCAAGGATCCTGATTTCAAGCAACTCAACCCTCAATTTGATGGTCTTTCCATTAGCCTTTCAGATTTGCTGGTACCGGTAG
>CAMCVY010000062.1 GCA_945881995.1 Bifidobacterium breve
AGCGTTATTCGGGTTCGGCGACAGCCACACGCGCTGGTCGAACGACCTTGTCCCGAAAGCGATAACCAGGTTGGAAGACCTCAACGCAGGTCGCCTCAGTGACTTCGTCTGAATGACTATGCGCGATGGCTTCGTGAACCATGGGATCAAAGGCCTCGCCCACTTCGCCAAAAGTTTCCAAACCAAGCCGCCCCACGGTGGCCTCAAGTGATTCGCCAACTAACTTGAAGCCGCCCTCTAACTCACCGTGCATGCGAGCACGGCCAATGTCATCGAGAACTGGCAACAACTCCGTCAAGACCGCGGCCACGGCCAGGTCGCGAGAGGCTTCCCGGTCACGATCAACGCGCTTGCGGTAGTTCGCGTACTCGGCCTGCAGACGCTGTAGATCAGCAGTGCGTTCGGCGAGGTCACGAGTCAGGGCATCGGCATCGGCGTCGGCGTCGGCATTTTCAGCCAAACTTTCCTGAAGTCCAGCCAACTCTGCATCGAGCGGATCAACCGCAGGATCAACACTTTCGGGTTGATCCTGCGGTTGGTCAGGCGAACTCACTTGTCTTCATCCTCATCAACGATTTCGGCATCAACCACGGCCTCGTCATCAACGAATTCGGGCTCTTCAGCTGAACCAGAGGAAGCATTTTGCGCATACATCGCGGCGCCCAATGCTTGGCTCGCTGTCGCGGCCTTCTCGGTGGCTGCCTTGATGGCATTCATGTCGTTGCCTTCGAGGGTGGTCTTCAATTCAGCCAAAGCTGACTCGACTTCGCCACGAGTATCTTCTGGAAGCTTGTCTTCGTTCTCCTTGATGAACTTCTCAGTGGAGTACACCAGAGATTCACCGGTATTACGAATTTCAACTTCCTCGCGACGCTGGCGATCTTCATCAGCGTGAGCTTCAGCATCGCGCATCATCTTGTCGATCTCGTCCTTGGACAGTGCCGAACCACCAGTGATCTGCATGGACTGTTCCTTGCCAGTCCCCAAGTCCTTGGCCGTCACATGCACGATGCCGTTGGCGTCAATGTCAAAGGTGACTTCGACTTGCGGAACACCACGAGGTGCTGGTGGCAATCCAGTGAGTTCAAAGGTGCCAAGTCGCTTGTTGGCCGAAGCCAATTCGCGCTCGCCTTGATACACCTGAATCTGCACAGATGGTTGATTGTCATCAGCAGTGGTGAAGATTTCTGAACGCTTGGTGGGGATCGTGGTGTTGCGTTCGATCAGGCGCGTCATGATGCCGCCCTTGGTCTCGATACCCAGTGACAGTGGCGTGACGTCGAGGAGCAAAACGTCCTTGACTTCACCCTTGAGCACACCGGCCTGCAACGCAGCTCCGACAGCAACAACTTCGTCAGGGTTGACGCCCTTGCTGGGCTCCTTGCCGCCGGTCAAGCCCTTGACCAATTCGGTCACTGCGGGCATACGTGTCGAGCCACCCACCAGAACGATCTGATCAATGTCAGCAATCTTGACGCCACCATCCTTGATGACGCGCTCAAATGGTGACTTGCAGCGCGTGAGCAGATCAGCCGTCAACGACTCAAACTGCGCGCGAGTGATTTGCTCATCCAAGAACAACGGGTTCTTCTCGGCATCCACGGTGATGTAGGGCAGGTTGATCGAGGTTTGCTGCGAACTCGACAGCTCAATTTTGGCCTTTTCAGCCGCCTCACGAATGCGCTGCATCGCCATCTTGTCTTTGGCCAAGTCGATGCCATTGGCAGCCCGGAAGGTCGTGACGAGGTGATCTACCAACGCCTGGTCCCAGTCGTCACCACCGAGTTGGTTATCGCCACTGGTGGACTTGACTTCGACCACGCCGTCGCCAATTTCGAGCAGTGACACGTCGAAGGTTCCACCACCGAGGTCGAATACCAAAATGGTTTGTTCCACATCAGCTTTGTCCAAGCCATACGCCAGTGCTGCTGCCGTGGGCTCGTTAATGATGCGCAAGACGTTGAGTCCAGCGATCTCGCCGGCTTCCTTCGTTGCTTGCCGCTCGGAGTCATTGAAGTACGCGGGCACCGTGATGACTGCATCGCTGACGGGTTCACCGAGGTATGCCTCGGCGTCGCGCTTGAGCTTTTGCAAAACGCGAGCGCTGATTTCTTGTGGCGAGTACGCCTTGCCATCAATGTCCGCGGTCTTCCACGTGGTGCCCATGTGGCGCTTGACCGAACGAATCGTGCGGTCCACGTTGGTAACTGCTTGGCGCTTGGCGACTTCACCCACGAGCACTTCGCCATTTTTGGCGAACGCGACGATGGAGGCGGTAGTGCGCGATCCTTCGGCGTTAGCGATAACGGTGGGTTCGCCACCTTCGAGTACGGCCACCACAGAGTTGGTGGTTCCTAGGTCGATGCCTACGGCACGAGCCATGTCTTGCCTCCGAATTACTGGTTCTTATCTGGGGAAGTCCCCCCACCCGGCTTGACCTATTCTCAAGGTTGAGTCGAGGTGGCGCAACTTCACTCATACTAACCGGCGCAGGGTCAAGACTATTCCCTGGGGTGCCGAAGCACTTCTTCACCCTGTGGCTGAGGCGCAAACCAGGCTTTAGCCTCTACCGTCTTACCTACGTTCGCATCCGGCGATCGGGTCGAGGAGAAGTCATGATCACGCGTACCCGTCGAAATGTCGTCATTGCCCTAGCTGCGGTCTTGGCCACGAGTGGCTTGGCGCTTGCCAGCCCGACGGCTGCGCTCGCCGTCACGTGTCCCACTGTTGACCCCGTCACCTTCGCCGTGACTCCTGCAGCCTCGTCCGATGTGGACTGGAGCGGGTGCGACCTCACCGGAGCAAACCTTCAATCCGCGGAACTTAATGGCGCGAATCTGGATGGCGCGAATTTGACGAATGCGAATTTGACGGATGCGACTGGACCACGTGGCACGTTTATCGGGACCAACTTCACCAATGCGAACCTGACCTCGTTCAACGGTTATCTCGCTGACTTCACGTCAGCTAACTTCACCGGTGCTGATCTGCGGGAAATCAATTTCAATACATCAACAGTTGTGAATGCGACTTTGATCAATGTGCAGATGGCTCGCGCCTCCGTCTCAAAATCTGACTTCACCGGAGCAACGTTTGGGAACATCACGTCAGGTGGAGTCACGGGATCAACATCGTCTCCAGCGCCAGTTTTCCCCTCTGGTTGGTCGGTTGTTTCTGGAGTCCTAGTTGAACCTTCCGCGGACTGCCCCACGATTGCCCCCGGCACAGGAGCAGTCTCTGACCCGTTGCCTGGACCAGGCGTGAACTGGAGCACGTGCGACTTGACCGGGGCCAATCTTTCTGGCGAACTTCTGGGTGGCGCACAATTTGTGAACGCCACCATGACTGATGCCAACCTCACCAGCGCAACCATCATCGGAGCCAACTTCACCGGGGCCAACCTCTTACGACTGAACTTGGCAGTCGCTGATGCAACTGGAGCCGCCTTCAACTACGCAACGGGCGGTCAATGGGGAGCCCTCTTTGCGACCCTGAGCGATTGCGATTTTGATTATGCAAACCTCGGATACTCACAGCTTGGGGATGCCACCATTCACAACGCCAACTTCAACTACGGAACGCTGGTTGGGAGCACCCTGGACGGCGCTGAATTCAACAACTCCGCGTTTGCTTCCACCCTGCTATCGACGGCGAATATTGATCTGACCAACTTCACCAACGTTACTTTTTCCGCTGTATCCGCACGCGGCATGACCGGCGGAACCGATGCTGGGAAAGAACCAACTCTGCCTACCAACTGGAAGCTCGTGAGCGGATTCCTTTTAGGACCAACAGTTAATTTGAATACCGCAGACTTGACCGGACTTGATCTGACTAATGTAAATCTAACGAATGCCACCATGACGGATTCGATTCTAACGAATGCCACCATCACGGGTCTGACCCTCACGGGGACCTCGCTCGGTGGCGTCGCTTCGGGAGGAATCGTCGGAACGCCAACCGCATTGCCGACTAACTGGCAGTTGACGAGCGGCTACCTGATTGGCCCAGAAGCGAATTTGTACAACGCGGATCTGAGCTTCCAAGACCTCGATGGAGCCATCTTGACTGGTGCGGACCTGTCGTACGCCTACATGCAGAGCGCAGCGCTGCGGGGTGCAGACCTCAGCTCAGCCAACTTGGATAACGCCACTCTCGTGCTGTCCGACCTCACTAACGCGCGGCTGAGCTACGCAAGTTTGCCCGATGCAAACCTCAACCGCGCAACGATGGCTGGAGTCTCATCTGGTGGCATCAGCGGAACTCCGACGCAATTGCCTACGTCCTGGCACTTGGTGAACGGCTACCTCTTGGGTCAAGGAGCCGACCTCACCGGTGCTGGACTCGACGAGCAGAACTTGTCCAACTACAACCTCACCGATGCCAACTTCACGGATGCTGATGTGAGCGGGACAAACTTCACCAACGCGGTCTTGGTAGCAGCAAACTTCACCGATACAACGGCATACGACGCGGACTTCACACGCGCGAACCTTGATGGCGCCACCATGACACGCACGCAGGCCAACTACGCCAGCTTCGCCAACGCGATCATGACCTCCGCCAGTGTGGAAAATGCCACCTTGGATAACGCCAACCTGACTTATATCAATGGTAGCGATGCGTCCTTCAAGGGCAGCTCCTTGGAAAACGCCGACCTGAAGTACTCCAGCCTGTATTCAGCGGACTTAACTAACGCGAGTTTGCGTAATGCTACGAACGATTCCACGGCCAACCTCACCGCTATTACGTGGAACAACACCACCTGCATTGATGGCACTAACTCTGACCAACACAACGGGGCGTCATGCCTAAACGGTCTGGACACCACCAAGCCCACAGCGTCCATGACTGCACCCACGGCCACGTTCCAGTCGGCATCCAGTTTCACTGTTAAATGGTCCGGTTCCGACGGTTCAGGATCGGGAGTTCGCAATTACGATGTGTGGTACCTAAAGGATGGTGGTACCTGGACTGTCTGGAAGACCGACACCACGGGCACTAGCGCCAGCTTCCCAGGTACTGCGACCGCAGGTGCTCGTTACTGCTTCAGGGCCACGGCCACTGACAAGGCCGGTTACACCTCGAGCTACTCATCATCGAAGTGCACCGTCGTACCCATTGACGATCACTCCCTGTCCAAGAGCTCGGGTTGGAGCAGTTCGACCTCTGCCAGCGGTTACCTCAACCGCACCTACTACTCCACCACGAGCAGCAACAAGTACCTGATCACCACCTCGTCAAAGAGTGGTGTGCGCCAGGTCTCTGTCCTGGCTCTAAAATGCTCATCGTGTGGATCGGTTGCCGTCTATGTCGGCAGCACCAAGATCGGCACGTACTCGCTGAAGAAGTCAGGTTCTTCGGCGCGAGGCTTGGTTACTACAGCCCGCTTTAGCTCCAAGTCGGGCAAGGTCAAGGTCGTCTCCACAATCTCCGGCAAGACCGTCCGCATTGATGGTGTGGGGATCAGCACCTCCTAATCTTGGTCAGCCGTCGCGCTGGTGGCCCTGGGGTTGATTACGCTAGGGACAAGAGCGCACGACCGAGCGCGCCTGAGGTGAGAAGGATTCACACGTGGATAACATGACCGTGCGCCTAGTGCTCGGTTTAGGCCTCACTGTTGTGCTCTTGGGCGCTGCCCTTTCGCGCGCGCGCTACCTCTACCGCTTAGGGATGACCGGCCAACCCGCGCTCGCTCGTGAAGACCAGCCCAAGAAGTTTGTCGTTGCTCAACTTGAAGAAGTGCTGGGTCAGCGCAAGCTCTTGAAATGGACGATCCCCGGTCTTGCCCACTTCCTCGCGTTCTGGGGATTCCTCGTTTTGAGTCTGACCATCATCGAGGCCTACGGTGCACTCTTTGTTGCAGACTTCTATGTTCCCGTGATCGGCGCCTGGCCCATCGTTGGATTTGCTGAAGACCTCTTCGGACTTTTGGTGCTTGTCGCAGTCATCATGTTCACCGCGATCCGCATCAAGAACAACCCTGGCCGACAGGGCCGCTCATCTCGTTTTTACGGATCGCACTTAGGCGCAGCGTGGCTCGTGCTGTTCATGATCTTTAACGTTGTCTGGACGTTGTTCTTGTACCGCGGTGCTCAGATCAACACCGGAGTGTTTCCGTTCAAGAGTGGCGCGTTCGTCAGCGAGTGGACTGCTGGGCTGCTTGAACCATTGGGTGAGTCAACCAACGAGACCCTCGAAACCGTGGGGATCCTGCTCCAAATTGCCGTGGTTTTGGTCTTCCTGCTCATCGTGCTCTACAGCAAACATGCCCACATCTTCTTAGCTCCGCTCAACGTCTCGTTTGCTCGCAAGCCCAATGCTCTCGGCGCGCTCAAGCCCATGCACGTCGGTGGCAAGCCCATCAACTTTGAAGACATTGATGAACTCGATGAGAACGCCTCCTTGGGTGTGGGAAAGATCGAAGACTTCACCTGGAAAGGTTTTCTCGACTTCGGCACCTGCACTGAATGCGGTCGATGCCAATCCCAATGTCCTGCGTGGAATACCGAAAAGCCGCTTTCGCCCAAACTCTTGATCATGAACTTGCGTGATCACGCCTTTGCCAAGGCCCCGTATCTGTTGGCTGAATCCAACCCGACGTACCTGGGTTCACATGGTGGATCAACGCCGGCGGCGCCCATTGATATTTCCGCTCTTCCACAAAGTGCACAGGACGCACTTGATCGTCCACTGGTTGGACCATCAGAAACTGACCCGCACGGATTCTCCTTTGCTGGCGGAGTCATCGACCCTGACATTCTGTGGTCGTGCACCACATGTGGCGCATGTGTTGAGCAATGCCCCGTTGACATTGAGCACGTCGATCACATCGTGGACATGCGTCGCTACCAAGTCTTGATGGAGTCCACGTTCCCCACCGAGCTGTCCGGCCTGTTCAAGAACCTGGAAAACAAGGGCAACCCGTGGGGGATGAACGCCAGCGATCGACTGGCCTGGGCCGCGGACCTGGACTTTGAGGTCAAAGTCATTGGTACTGACGTAGAAAGCGCCGAAGACGTGGACTACCTGTTCTGGGTGGGCTGTGCTGGGGCGTACGAGGACCGCGCCAAGAAGACCACCCAGGCTGTGGCCGAACTTCTCAACATTGCCGGCGTGGATTTTGCCGTTCTAGGTGATGGCGAGACCTGTTCAGGCGACTCCGCGCGCCGTTCGGGTAACGAATTCCTCTTCCAAATGCTGGCGATGCAAAATGTGGAAACGCTCAACGAAGTCAGGGCCAAGAAAATTGTCGTCACGTGTGCACACTGCTTCAACACGTTGGCCAATGAATACCCCCAACTGGGTGGCATGTACGAAGTAGTCCACCACTCGCAACTCCTTGACACACTCGTTGCCGAGGGACGCTTGACTCCGGTGAATCCCATCGACGAAACCATCACGTATCACGACCCGTGTTACCTCGGCAGACACAACAAGATTTACTCACCACCGCGATCATTGATTAACGCCGTGCCCGGTGTTGAAGTCAAGGAAATGGAACGCAACAGGGACCGAGGATTTTGCTGCGGCGCAGGTGGAGCGCGCATGTGGATGGAAGAAACCCTCGGCACGCGGGTTAACACCAACCGCACAGAAGAGGCCATTGCAACTGGGGCAGACACGATTGCCATCGCATGCCCGTTCTGCCGCGTGATGATCAGTGACGGTGTGGCAGCGGTTCAATCCGACAAGGAACAGGCTGACCAGGTCAAGGTTGTTGACGTGTCCCAGCTCTTGCTGGAGTCGGTCAAGCCACGCGTTTAACGCTCTTACGGCTCGATGTCCGTGCGGTGGAACGACTGGTGCGACTTCGACGGCGTCGGGCCACGCTGGCCCTGGTAACGCGAGCCATACAGGCTCGATCCGTACGGGTGCTCAGCCGGTGAGGACAACCGAATGAAGCACAACTGACCGATCTTCATTCCGGGCCACAACTTGATCGGCAACGTCGCCACGTTTGACAGTTCCAGCGTGACGTGACCACTAAATCCTGGATCAATAAAGCCGGCCGTTGAGTGCGTCAGCAAACCAAGTCGACCTAACGAGGACTTACCTTCCAGTCGCGCCGCCACATCATCAGGCAGTGTCACCACTTCGTAGGTGGATGCCAAGGCGAACTCACCTGGATGCAAGATGAAGGGTTCGTTCGGAAGCGGTTCAACAACACGAGTCAGATCGGGCTGCTCTTCCGCAGGGTCAATGTGCGGGTAGCGGTGATTCTCAAAAACGCGAAAGTAGCGATCAATGCGCACGTCAATAGATGAGGGTTGCACCATGCCTTCGTCGTAGGGCTCGAGGACTACTCGACCCGAAGCGATTTCGGCCTTGATGTCGCGATCTGATAGCAGCACGAATGAAGTTTATCGTTCGGCGGCGGGTGAAGTCCCAACAACCCTCCCACCCAGACCCAGCCGTACCGCAATGTCAAGGATTTTCAGGTTTACCGCAATGAGTTCAACCAAG